>CAZITS010000828.1:0-3161 GCA_964542185.1 uncultured Pirellulaceae bacterium | reverse complement strand
AGCGTTGGTTGGTAGAAAAAGCAACCGAACTGGGTGTTACGCGTCTGATCCCTGTAGAGACTTCACGCAGCACGCAGCAACGCGCAAAACAACAACGCAGCAGTACCCCAGGAGATCGTTTGCAGCGGACCGTGATCGAATCCTGTAAACAATGCGGACGCAATCAGTTGATGGACATCAGCCCGCCCGCCAGTCTGGCTGTCTTCCTGCGCGCTGCCCCTGCCGAAAGTCACCGCTGGATGGCGCATCCGCAGGACGCGACTTCGGTCAGCGGCGGCATTACCCCCACCGTCGATTTACCCACCTGGCTGCTGGTGGGACCGGAGGGTGGGTTTACCGAAAACGAAACTACCCAAGCGAAGTCTGAGGGCTGGCAGACCATTGACCTGGGACCGCGCATCCTGCGCGTGGAAACGGCGGCCATCGCGCTGGTGAGCCTGGCCACCCTGCCAACCGACTAGCAACGTTGCCAACCAAACCAGCGGTACGCGCATGGCACCGCGGCTTTCTGCAGTCTGCAGGCAACTTCAGTCGCCGCTCTTCTTTTTCTCGGCTGATTTCTTTTTCTCAGTGTCTTTCTTCTTGTCGTTCTTTTTCTCTGCGTCCTTGTCGGCAACTTTCACCAGCTGTCCGAACAGGTGCCCGCCTACCTCGCCGTGCTGCCAGGTACCCGCGTATTTCTGATTGTAGAGAACGACTCTTGAAGTGAAGGTACCCAGCAAGGGAATCGTCACATTGGTCAATGTGATGACCGGCGTGTCACCAGCCCATTGGACATCCAGATTGAGGGCAATCGGCAAATCCAGAGACCCGTATTTGATCCTCGTGTTGAAACGCCAAAGATCTCCCTTGGCGAGTTTTTCTACGCTGTGGATCGTGTACTCTTCCTTGGCCAGGGGTCCCTGCTCGGAGCCCAGCACCGTGAAATTACCCACCAACTTCACACCGTGGAGCATCTCACTGAATTGCTTGTGGCGCGCTTGTTGGGCGGCCTGTTGCTTCCCAGTATCAGCCCCCGCGGCAGCATCTTCCTTGCCGGCGTGGGCCCCATTGATACTCCAAACCAGTAACCAACTGGCGCACACCAGAACCTTGATATTGTTGTATCGCATCGAGTCATACCTCACATGAACGGCGTCCTGGCCGGCCAGCATTGCGCATCCGACCCCATCAAAACAGTACGATTATCGCAAAGCCCACGGTCCCGTTCAATGCGGCCGTCTTGCGCCGCAACCCATGGCAATGTGCCAGCGAATACCGCCCGTTCATTCACACCGCCGGTTAATTCACTGTTAATTCACTGTTAATTCACTGTGCACTTGCGATCCAGATGGGTGTAACCGCCATCGACATAAATGATCTGGCCGGTCGTGTGGGCCGACCGTGACGACGCCAGGAACACCACCATATTCGCAATTTCCTCGGCCGTAGTAAATCGCTGGCCCAACGGGATCAGCTGCTCAATCTCGGCCCGCGCGGCGACGGGGTCCTCCATCGTTTGCAGCCACTTATCGTAGAGCGGCGTCCATGTTTCAGCGGGGATCACCGCATTGACGCGGACCCCAGCGGATGCCAGATCCACTGCCCACTCCCGCGTCAGTGCATTTACACCACCTTTGGCCGCCGCGTAACCCGATGTCCCCCCTTGGCCGGTCACCGCCACCTTGGATCCGATGTTCACAATGGCACCCTGATGGCGTTTTAACTCGGCCAATCCATAATGTGCCAGCGCGTAATAATGAACCAGATTACGTTGCAGCGACTGCCACATGGCCTCGGGCCCTTGATCGAGGCCCACTCCATCATTGACTCCGGCATTGTTGACCAGCACATCGAGCCGTCCCCAGGTATCCAGTACGGTCTCGACGGCGCGTTGGGACGTTTCCCACTCGGTCAGATCTCCCTGGATAAAAGCGTACGACTGGCCGGCACGCTCCGCTTCTGCAGCAAGTTCCTCCCCTTCCGGTCCGGGCCGATTCACATTGGCGACGCGTGCCCCTTCCTGGCAGAACGCGCGGACGATGGCGGCACCAATCCCTTTGGAACCACCCGTAACCAGTACCACCTTCTGTTCCAGTTGCATTTCCATCTTGATCCCTGTCTTTCCGCATCTTCCAGATCTGCATTCTCGTCCAGGTCGACGTATTGAAACCGCCCGACCGGTAGACACTTCGTCCTGGTGGACACCGCAGCGGGTCGTACTTTAACCTGACCGGGAAACGGAGAACACCGCCTATTGGCCGCCAGGGTGGCCAGCAAACCGGCTACACCCCTTGCACGAACCGCCTTGCTTTCGATCCAATGGATAAATGGAAACTCCCGCCATCCACTGTCGCGACCTGTTCAAGACCTACGCCGGGCGCCCTCCCGTCGAAGCAGTACGCGGCATTGATATGACCGTTGCAGAAGGCGAGTGTTTTGGTGTGCTCGGCCCCAACGGGGCGGGAAAAACAACCACCATTGAAATCCTCGAAGGCCTGTTGGCCCAAACGTCAGGTGAAGTCGAAATACTAGGCATGCAGTGGCAACACGCTGCCGAATCCATTCGCGAATCGATCGGCATTTCGCTTCAAGAAACCAGGTTTTCCGACAAGTTAAGTGTGCTGGAAACACTGACTCTGTTTCGCAGCTTCTACCGTGACGGCATCACCGTAAGCGAAGCCATCGAATGTGTCGGACTGGAAGACAAAGCCCAAGCCTGGGTGAAAAATCTCTCTGGGGGACAACAGCAGCGGCTGGCAGTGGCAGCGGCGATCGTTGGCGACCCGCGACTGCTCTTCCTCGACGAACCGACGACCGGGCTGGACCCGCAATCTCGGCGACAGCTGTGGGACATCATCCGGCGCTATGGTGCCCAGGGGCGCAGCGTTCTGTTAACGACCCATTACATGGAGGAAGCGGAACAGCTCTGCGATCGTGTGGCCATCATCGACCACGGCAAAATCATCGCCCTGGGCTCGCCGCGCGAACTGATCGCCCGCCTGGGCGGCGAACACGTCATTGAATTCACCCTGACACCCAATGCCACGACGTTGAATCAGCAAGAAAATGGCTGGACCCAGGTCAACCACGTCACTGGTTCCGTTTACGAAGACGGCTGCCATCGCCTGACGGTTACCCAACCTCATCTGGTCATCCCCCAGATCCTGCGTCACGTCGAG
>CAZITS010000827.1:0-3161 GCA_964542185.1 uncultured Pirellulaceae bacterium | reverse complement strand
TTCATCCTGGCTGTCTTCGACGAGTTTCTGCAAGCGATTGGAGCTGGCTTTCAATCGGGCAATTGCCTGATCCAATGTGCCGGCCACACGTTGATTGGGAAACCGTGGCAGGCCACCTGCTCCGGGTCTTCCAGGCAGGCCAATGATGACGCGTTGGGCTCCGCCCGCAGGCTGTTTTGCGTATTGAACGTACAGCCGATGGATCTCAGGGTGCTTTTGCCGTAGCTCTGTGGCGTCTTTGGCGGTGTATTTGCGGACGCGAAGCTGGCCGTTGTGTTGGTCGTGCAGCTCGAATTCAATTCCCTGTTGAGGGCTTTCGGAAATTTTGATGCGACGATCATTTTCACGGACATCGATTTTCTTGCGCCCATTGATCATCTGTACTTTGATGGCCTGGGCAGCGCCATTTTGTATCTGAATACGAAATTGACCGCCCTGGAATTGAATGGCGGGAGGGGCTGGTGGCAGAAGAGCTGGCGGGTCAAGAATAGACTTGGCCTGGCGTGCGGCGCGTGGGTGGTCTGACTGCGCAATTTTTTGTAGAGCTCGTTTGGCAGCCGTGTGCAAGCTTGCCGGTTGCCGCTTTGCGTAGTGTTTGCGGAGAATCGCAAGCGCACTGGTCGAGACTTCACGACTGCCGTGAACGGCCGCTTGGGTGAGTGATGTAATGGCTGGTTCGCCCACGCGTGTCAAACGCAGCGCGGCTTCGCGACGCTGCACAAACTGGTTGGCATCAAGTTCACGAATCGCACGCCTGATTTCCTCGGTGGACATCGCTACAGCTGGCTCAGGGGGCGTTTCTACCGCTATCTGCGAGCGAACACCGGGTGGCGTTTCCCCAATCGTATTGCCAGCCAGGCAGAGTGACAAAGGCAGCAAGATGCACAGGCCAGGCCACCGAGAGCGAATCGTCATGACAGATCCTCGTGTGTGGGTTCTATATTCGATTCTAGCATTTACGGGACTTCGGTGAAATCTCGACGGTTGTGCAGTACCTGCCTCCCAACGCACGCTGGAATGCCTAGTGGGGGCCCCTTAGGCGTTCTTTCGAAGGAAGGATCTCCAGACATGTCGTCCACCAGCCCGTGAGGATCGTCTCAATGAACTCATCAGGCAGGCGTTCCTGTTGCATTTCCTGGGTCAGCCTGCGGGCATCGTATTCTACTGGCACGAACTCGACCTGAAGTTGTCCGTCGCGAAGTTCCAGCATCGTGTACCAGACATTTTGCTGGCCGTCATTTTCGGGACGCCCCAGACAACCAACATTGACAAAATGGCGGCTGTCTGGAAGCGGCCGATGCCATTTGATACCAGTATGTGTTGCGGCGATGATATCCGTTTGGTGTTCGCTCGCCAGACGTTCCAGGAATGCCGCGGAGGTAGTTGACTGCCAGAGAAATTCATTGACACGGCGAGGGCTGCCATGGCAGAACAGGATGCGCAGGGGACCGATTTCCATGCGCAATTGTGGTGGCAGTTGACGCAGGAACCGACGGTTTTCAACGGAGGTATTGTCAAGCGTGTAATCGTAGCTGATCTGTGCAAAGTAATTGTCACGTTCATCGGTGTAGCCGCACTGGCAGTCGTCGAGTTCGTTGCCGATCGAATCGTCATAGTTTCCCTGCAGGCACGTCACCCCGTATTCTGCGAGCAGGGGAAACACCCGATCCGGGTGGGGGCCGAACGCACCCATGTCGCCCAGGCAAAGGATCTGGTCTGCGCCACGCTGGGTAATGTCACGCAGTGCCTGGGCCAACGCGAGGTAATTGCTGTAAATGCCTCCTAGGCACGCAATTCGGTGCTGCATCAGACGTGACTTTGTGGAGGGTCGGGGGGGCCGTGTTGTGCACCAGAAACACTCGAAAGATTGGTGCAGATGGATCCATATTGAAAGCACGTATAGCAGGCGCCGTGACTTAAGGGGAAGTCAATTGCGGCTTCTTTCAGCGATTGGCCTAGTAGTGAATCGGGAGCGTCGATCAGGATTGGGCACACGTGTACTCCTCGGTCCGTCACGATTCGACTTTGGTGGCAGACCAGTTGCGATTGGTCATAACCGTCCAGCATCTTGCTGGTGACACGGTCGAGCGGGCCATAGCCGCTGGTGCGTTGCACCTCAGCACCGATTTTAAGAGATGGCAGGATTTTTAACCGAGGGCGGGTGTAGCCGACTTGTGCCAGGATCTTGCGAAACTTTCTAATAACTTCCAGTTCGCTGGCCTGTGGCCAGGTTCGCGTGGCGGTGATGATAGGCAGGAATCCTGCTTGTACGAGACGTTGGATGCCTTGCAAGGCGCGGTCAAACGTACCTTCGCCGCGAATGGGGTCATTGGTCTGCGCGGAAAAACCGTCGATCGAAACACGGAATTCCAGGGAGTACTCGCTCTCTTGCTGAGCTCGGTTCAAGGTCTCCAGCCACTCGTCTTTCCAGACCGTACCATTGGTCAGTACCGTGGCTGGTCCGTATTGCAGTGTGGCGACGAGGATTGCTGTCATCTGCGGGTTGAGAAAAGGTTCTCCACCCGTGAAGTAGTACTCCTTGACGCCCAACTCGCGGGCTTCTTCCAGACGCTGTTCGACGGCTTGGAGGGTCAGGAATCCAAATGAACGGTTCTGTGGACTGCAACTGATGAAGCAGTGGTGGCAAGTGAGGTTGCAGAGCGTGCCTGCGACTTGGAACCAGAGCTCGTCGAGTGCTGCCAGGCTGATGCTGGGGGGATGTTCAACAGTCATGGGAATTACCCCAGAGTCGCGCTCTCGTACAGGTCGAGGTCGTCACGGTCTCCGAGCAGCGTAAACAGGTCACGGATCTGTACGAGTCCAGCGGCGATCAGAAATTGCGAGTTTCTTCCATAGCTCTTGGCACCCAGGATATAGAAATTAGGTTCTGGCGAAACCAGTGAGTGCGGGCCAGCACCGGAAATCGTCAGACAGTCGGAGGATTCCTGGCCGTCAAGCGTTGCCGCCAGTTTGATGGGACCTTCAGTGGCGTAACATTCGTGGATTTGAAGTTCTCGATACAAGTCGCGATCAGGTCGAAAACCGACGTTCGCCAGGATCTGGTCAAACACCTCGGTATCTTGGCATGCCCCCCCGAAGCCGACGGACCACTGCTGCCGGGAAGGATCGTATTGCAATGATTCCACCCAGGTTTCCGGCCA
>CAZITS010000826.1:0-3161 GCA_964542185.1 uncultured Pirellulaceae bacterium | reverse complement strand
GTGCCTGCGCGCACGAGTTACAATCCGGCGCGCCGTTTCACCCGCTCCTTTGGCGATGACCTCTGGTGCTGTCGTCACACCCGGCTGGTAACGCAAGGCGACAGCCAGTTGCGTCGGGTTGGTCAACACGACGGTTGCCGCGGGTATTTCTTCCAACATCGCGCGGCCGGCAATGATCTCGCGCGCTTGGGATCGTCGCCGCGCCTGCATTTCGGGATCCCCCTCTTGATGCTTGATCTCGTCCAGCATTTCTTGCCGGGTCATCATCAGCGATCGCTCGTGCTGCCATCGTTGAAACGCATAGTCGGCGAGTCCCAGCACCAAAAACGCGCCGGCAATCCCCATCACGATCTGCAACAACAACTCCCAAATCTTCGTCATACTCTGATCCAGATCGCCCTGCGCGTAACTCGGCATCTGCGGTATCCGTCCCTCGACCACCCACCATACTACGGCCACGCAGACAGCGACCTTGGATAAGGCGATGAAGGCCCGAACCACTCCCGCCAAAGAGACAACACGCTTCCAGCCATCGAGCGGTGACAGCCGATTCCAGCGTACTTCCAATGCCTGGGGACTCACGTAGATGCCGGCTTGCAGGATTCCTGCCCCCAAGCCAGCAAAAAACAAAATCCCGGCCAGGATGGCGATCGACGATAACCCCTGGCGGATAAACAACTGAACCGCATTTTCGGCATCACGCGTACTCCACTCGGTAGGCAGATTGCTCAGTTGCCGTTGGATCCAGAATCGCCACCCTCTGGCCAGGTCGGGTCCCGCCATCCACAGTGCACCGGCCCCTACCAGAAGTATCACCCCCGAATTCAAATCATTGCTGTTTGCGATCTGACCTTTCCGGCGCGCTTCATCGCGCCGAAACTGGGTCGGTGCTTCGGTTCTGTCTTGTGTTGGGGCATCTGTCGCCACAGCCTAAAACCCCTCCATTACCAGGCCACGAAACCGCGACAGGGTCAACTCCATGCTCTCACTGAGCTCGGGGAGAAACACGACCATAGCCAACAATCCAACCAACAACCGCATTGGAAACCCCACCGACAGCAAATTCAGCTGCGGCGTGGCTCGTGACAGCATGGCCAATACGATGGTGATAATAAACAAACTGCATGCCACCGGCGCCGCGAGCAATAACCCCCATTCCTGTGACGTAGCAATCGCCCGAATATTGGCATCGATGGGAATCGCGCCGAATTCCGCTCCGATCGGTTGCGCCGTGAAGGAAGCATGGATCGCTGCGATAAAGAGATGGTGGGTCCCTGAGACGAAAATCGCGAAGACGCCGATTAACTCAAACATCTGTCCAATCACCGTTCCCGACGTCGGTGCGGTCGGGTCCGTGATACGGGCCAACGTGAGTCCCATCTCCTGGCCAATAAACTCACCCGCAATCCGAAAGGGAAGGATAAACAGGCTGAAAGTAAATCCCATGATCGCACCCAAAGCCACCTCTTTACCGAGCAGCATCCCGTATTGAACCCAGTAGCTTGTCGCAGGTGCGTCGGGCAGGGGCTGTACCGATGATATCGCGAAGGTTTCAAACCAAAACAACGCCAGCATGAGAGATAACACGGCTTTAATGAAGCGCGGGACAAACCGACCTCCCAACAAGGGCAGCATGGCCATAAAGGTACCGGTCCGCGCCACCACCAGCGTGAACGACAAGATCAATACTTCGAGTGAATTGTCCATCAGCCCCCAATCTCAGAGGCATATGTGATCATTTGGACGGTGAAGTAGATGGATACTTTCAGCATCCACGGCATGGTGATCACAAACACCAGCGCTAAAGCCAGCATGCGGGGGACAAACGCTAACGTCTGCTCTTGGATGCTCGTCGCTGCTTGAAAGACGCTAATAATCAATCCCACGACGAGGCTGGTCACCATGGCGGGAAGCGCCAACAACACGGCCTGTTCAAAGAAAGTCCGCCCAAGTGCGAGAGTCTCTGTTTCCAGCACGGGATTCTCCTTTAACCAAAGCTCTCCCCAAGCGACAACGCTACCAGGTGCCAGCCATCCGCCAAGACGAATAGCAGTACCTTGAACGGGGTAGACACAATCACCGGAGGCATCATGAACATACCCATCGACATCAACACTGTGGAAACCACCACATCCACCAATAGAAATGGGATGAAGATCGCAAATCCCATCAAGAATGCCGTCTTGAGTTCACTGATCACGAAAGCGGGTACAAGCACGCGAATCGAAGTGTCCTCCGGTGTTTGCGGTGGTGTTTCACCGGACATGTGAATAAAAAGTGCCAGGTCATGCTTGCGCGTCTGGCGCAACATGAATTGCTGCTGGATTCTGATTCCCCTCTGAAATGCCTGCTCTCCAGATAACTGGTTATCCAAATAGGGAAGAATCGCAGTTTCGCTGATTGCATTCCAGGTGGGCCCCATCACAAACAGGGTGAGAAACAAGGCCAGTCCAATCAGCACCGAGTTGGGGGGGATCTCTTGCGCAGCCATGCCGCGTCGTACAAAAGACAATACGATGACGATCCGTGTAAAGCAGGTGAGACTCGCGAGTGCTGCCGGCAACATCACCAGGCTGCCCAGAAACAACGCCATTTGCAGCGTCGGAGATAAGTTGTCGAAAAATTGTCCGTCGCTGAGACGGCTCGCGACCTGGTTCAATTCATTCATTGTGTTTTACTCTGCGTTACCCGCAAGTCGTGGCGGATTCCCGTCCCACTACGCAATGGCATTACTTCCTGAGATGCTGCCAATTCTGCGCTTTGTTCGGTCATCACATCTTCAAACGCCACCGGCAAAATCAGCATTGATTGCAACCCACCTTGATCAGAACCCACCAGTACCTGGCGATCGCCGACCTCCAATAACGCGACACTGCAACGGCGTCCCAGCGAGAGTGACTCGATCAACACCAGCTGTTTCTGGCCAGGGTTCATCCCACTCGACCCGCGTTCCAGCCAACGCCGGCCGAACCAGATCGTTGCCACGCAAAGCACCAACGACACGACCGTCCCGAACAGGAGCCGGGTGAAGATGGCTCCAAATCCTGGAGGTTCTGTCATCGGCTTGGGTTCATACGCGTCAAGGCCCTCGGTCGTCGTGACGCCAACGTCGTTCGTGGAGACTTGGCCCCACGCAGGTGCGAACCAGGGCACTGGTGCTG
>CAZITS010000825.1:0-3164 GCA_964542185.1 uncultured Pirellulaceae bacterium | reverse complement strand
TGCCGGTCGCGTGGTAGACCGCGGGCATGCCGATATAAAGACCCTCGTAGCGAAACACGCCGAAGTTATAGATGTCCGCGTTGTAGTCCGCAGGCACATTCTTCACCGGTTGCTGCAACTTCGGATTCGACAGCCTCGCGTCAATGTTCTTCTTCGCCAGTTGTTGATCCAGTTCATCAGCGTGGAACAGCACGCCGGTGTCGGTCCACTCGCTAAAGTTGCGGCTCGTCCAGATGCGATGCGAGCGTCCAAACGGCCCGCCCCGCTTCAACGTCGCGATGAACGTCTTGTTTCCGCGGTCGTAACTCAAGTTCGACTCGTCCGACGACGGCAACACCGAGGTCTTCAACAGCGTCCAGCGGATGCCGTTGGGGCTGACCATGGGCCGGCGCCCAATGACTCCATAAAAGCCCTTGTACCGTCGGTTAGGATCAGGCTCGTCCGGGTCAATCACAACGTTCTCGATACCATTCTTGGGCCATGTGTCGCCTGGAACAACGCCGAGGAAGTTGTTTTCTAACGAGCCGTTGATTTTAGTTTGCCTCAAAATCGGCTTCGTCCACTTCACGCCGTCTTTACTTTCCGCATACGACGTCCCCGCGAATCCGGGGATGTTGGTCGATGTGATCAACCAGAGCTTGAATAGTTTTCGCTTTTCGTCCCAAGCTGGAGAGCATCGCGTCTGTAACGAGGTCTCCCACTCTTGATCGGGTTTGATGACGGCTCCGCGCTTGACGGGCTGATGCAACGTGCGCTTCAAGCCATCGATACGTTCGATGATGAAGTTATCGAGAAAGAGTTGACGTCGCGAGCCGATGCCGATCGGCTCGTCGGCACGCGCCGGGGGCGTCAACGCGACGAATAGAGTGATTACTGTCAAGATTCGCAGGCCGAGACCGATTTGCTTGCACGTCATGGGTGGTTCTGCTGTGTAAATTGAAACGAGTAAATGTCCGCATCCTTCATCACGAAGCGCAACCGAACGGGTTTCTCCGAAATCCGGCTCAGGTCGCTACCTGTCTTCCACGTCACCGTACGTGCGATTTCGTCACCTGCCATTTCGCTGCTGCTGCCGAGCGCCAATCCAGGGAACGGTGTGCCGCCTTCGTCCTGAACTTCGCATCGAATCCAGCCCGATGCCGACGTCGACATGTTGATCTGCAAGCGGTCGCCTTTGAATCGCAATGGCCGCGTGGTGAACTCGCCGCCCTGGTAAGGCGCGTGAACCGATGTGAAACCGTCGAGACGGATGGTGTAGCGACGGATGTGTTCGGTGGCCTGGGCATTGTCGCGTTCGACGTAGATCGATAGTTCGTCCCGTCCGGTCTGGACGATTCCCAGCGCCGGGAAGGTGCAGCGCGTCACCCAGTTCCGCGGGCCTGGGCCAGGTCGAATAAAGCTGCTCATGAAGTTTCGGTCGTAGCGAAGCCCGCCTCGGCTTGTCATGAAGATCGCGTCCGACGTGTCCCGCCAGGCGTCTTTGGGAACTCCTAGGGCTTTGGCCTGTTCGGGAGTGATGACCAGCCGATGGTCACTCAGCCGCGCGGTGATGGCCACGTAAATGTGCGGGGCCCGCACGTACGGTTGCGTGTTCGGCAGGTACAACTGGTCCGGGAACGCATCGGGCGTGTACTCCACGAACTCGATCGGTTTCCAGTTGATGAAATCAGGCGACGTGGTGCGGCCGATCCAGCGTGTGTCGCCAGTGAAGCCAGGACGGAGTTTCTCTCTGCCGAAGTTCTTCCACACGCGGACGTAGCAAACATAACATTGCTCGTGCTGCGACCAGAACACGGATGACTGGCAGGTGTCGCAGTTTCTCGCCGGGTGCAGTGATTTGTCGATCACCGGCTTCTTTGCGAGATACTTCCAACGAATCCCATCCGGCGAAACCAGCGCCATCAGACCGCCGCTGTCAGGCTCCTTGCGCCATTCGACCGGGAACGTGCCACCTAGCGCCTTGTAGCGTTGGTCGGCCGGCACGCCGGGCCGCGTATCGACGAACGGAGCAAAGTTGTGGCAGACCGGCGCGAACGTGTTGTCGAGGATGACGTTGTTCTCACGCGTGCCGTGTACTTTGAAGAGGCTCAGGTTCGGCTTCGTCCAACGAATGCCATCGGCGGATTCGGCGTAACAGGTCGTCTCGTCCGGATTGCCGGCGTTGGTCATTCCCGTCTTGCCACGATAGTAGAACTGGAACTTCCCGCCATTGTGAATCACCGTCGGATACCCACCGAACCCTTCCCACGGTCGATCCAACACAAACACTTTTCCCGCGTCCTGCGGTGTGTGCAGCTTGAGCCGCACACCCTCCATTCGTTCGATCAAATACTTATCGACAAACAGTTCACGCCGCGAGCCGATGTCGATTAGCTCGGCGGCGGACAGGCCGTTTGCTAACAGTGAGCAGAAGAGAATAGAAATGAAGTGCTTCATTGGTTGCCTGCTTTCTCATTGTCCAACATTCCCGCCGACAACACTCGCACCGTCCGGCCACATCTGGAACGATTTTGACAGCGAGAAGTTCCGTGACCACTGTTTCTCCTACCCAACCATAAATGGCGTTGTTGGAACGATCCAATGGGAAGGATTTCGAGAGGGAGTCGACGATGTCCGTTATATCACTACTCTGGAACAAGCGATCGAGAAAGCTGGTGATACTGAGATAGCACGCACTGCCAGGCGATGATCTTCGGTTTTCGCCACTCCTACGATCTTTCAGAGAGGTCAATCACGGTCGGCCTGATTGGTCTGGCCATGGGGATCGGGTATGTGGCGTTTGGTCGAAACCTGTGGCCCTTGATCCTCGCCCATGGTTCTCTGAACACCATATCGATGATCGATCGGATGTAGCGGCAAACTTGTTGATGCTCAAACAGGACCTCGAGCGGGCTGGCATCCCGTATCAGACCGAAGAGGGAACTGCCGACTTCCACGCGGTGGGACGGCACACCTACATCACCGAGTTGCTGCGTAACGGTGCCTCCTTGGTCGAAGCCCGTGAACTGGCTCGCCACAGCGACATCCGCATGACGATGCGGTACACCCACATCGGTCTGGACGATCAGGCCAGGGCGGTCGCGGCGATTCCCGCACCGCGGACCCCGCAGACCGATCAACCCGAAGAAGAATCCTGGGAGTATATTGGGAGTAAAACCTGCGGC
>CAZITS010000824.1:0-3165 GCA_964542185.1 uncultured Pirellulaceae bacterium | reverse complement strand
TTCACTGACTCCGCCGAGTCAGAGGGTTCGATAGATGTCAGCCGGTGAGGGGAAACGCCGTCACCGGCTAATCAGGTTTTGTGGTGGTACGGGGCCGTCATGAATGAAGTAATAACGCCTCTGCAATAGTGCATAGTATGCGCGATATGGACGGTTCTGTCTCAGGCCTGGCCGCCGCGACAGACATCGCCTGTTTTCAGCAGCTGTCGCAGACGGCGACGGACAGACTGCGACTGGCGTCTCGTTGGGAGATGCTTTAGGTTGCCGACTCTGGCACGGATTGCATGGTCGGTGTCGGGTGACTGGCAGTCTGCGATGAGGAGAAACGTAATAGTGATATTTGAACTTCCGGCAGTTGACGACAAGTCCATTTACGACGCGTATGCGACACGCTTCGTTTTCCCCGCGTTGATGGTTTCGGTGGAAATTGGTCTCTACGAACATCTTGGTCGAGGACCCTGCAGCATCCCTGATCTGGCGCAGGGTCTGGGGCTGGATGTGCGGGCAACCGAAGCGGTGGTGGCGGTGGTGGCGGCACTCGGATTTCTGGAAGCTGACGCCGCGGGACGTTTTCGAATGACTCCGCAAGCCGAAGTATATCTCTCCGCGGACAGCCCGTTTTTCCGCGCGGATTTGCCTCATTTCGAGAGCGCCGTAGCCGACGCGTTGCGGCTGGTGATGCGGGTGTCGGGTGCGCCAGTTGAGCCACTGGCGGTGCAGATTGCGGAGTTGCCCTCCGAACGTGTGCGGACATTTATGGAAGTGATGCACGCGATGACCCTGCCAGCGGCCGCTGGTCTCGCGGAACAGTCCGTGTTCCAGGGCATTCACAAGTTGCTTGATGTGGCAGGTGGAACGGGGTCTTTGTCGATGGCATTGGCCAGTCGGTACCCGGCTCTGAAGTGCACCGTGCTGGACCTTGCGCCTGTCTGTACGATTGCCACGGAGCAGATCGACCGACGCGGGTTGGGCGATCGAGTTCATGTGGTGAGTGCGAATATGTTTGAGGATCCCTGGCCGGCCGGGTATGACGCGTTACTGTTTGGCAACATTTTTCATGACTGGGACCTCGATTCGTGCCGGTTCCTGGCTCGCCGGGCCTTTGAAACACTGCCGCCGGGTGGAACGATTTGCCTGCATGAAATGCTGTTGTCGGAAGCGAAAGACGGCCCACTTACCGTGGCGTGCTTTTCGATCGCGATGTTGCTGCATGAAAAGGGAAAACAATTTACTGCGAGAGAGCTGCAGCAGCTGTTAGCAGAAGCCGGTTTTGTTGAATTTCAGGTCACCCCCTCTTACGGGTATTATTCGCTTGTGACTGCGAGGAAGAGTCCGCTTGCTTGATCGCTGCCGTTCTCCATGGCAATTGCAACTCGATGGGTCGCACGGTAGAACAGCGCTTGAGACGGTGTGCGGAAGTGTAATTCCTGTATTTCATTACAAGGAGCCAGACGGCACCATGCATTGTAGAACTGCCGATACGAATGGCCAGCTTGCGAAAGTGCACGCACGGACGTGTGCCGGTACAAAAAGTGCTTCTCGCTGTGTCCCACGCGATGAGACTGTGGTGGGAAAAACCGAGAGCCGCACAGCGTGCCTGACCGCGACCTTGTTGCTAGTGTGTGTGATGGTGACGACCCGCGCAACGGCGGACTGGCCACAGTTTCGCGGGCCCGATGGGCAAGGGCATTCCAGTCTGGAGGGGATTCCTCTGCGCTGGTCGGAGGACGAGTCCGTCGCCTGGAAGACGCCGATTCCTGGCGAGGGCTGGTCGTCCCCGGTGATTTGGGGAAGCCAAATATGGATGACGAGTTCCTCGGAAAAGGGCAAGTCGTTGCAGGCGATTTGTGTCGACCGGGATAGTGGAAAGCTCTTGCACAACATTCAGGTACTGCAACCCACGAATGTTGGCTCCCGTCATCCGCTCAATGGTTATGCCTCGCCTACACCAGTGCTCGATGGGGAACGCGTGTTTGTGCACTTTGGAGCGCGGGGAACCGTTTGCCTGGATACGACCGGTCGCATCCTCTGGAAGAACACATCACTGCCTTTTTCTGCTCCGCAAGGTGCCGCCAGTTCTCCGATCTTGCATGAGGATCTGCTGATTCTGCTTTGCGATGGGACCGACACGCAATCGGTCGTAGCACTTGATAAACGCACAGGCGAGATCGTGTGGAAGCAGGCGCGACAGCATCTCGAACGCGCGCGGGCCAAGAACCCGATTTTTCAGATGGCCTATTCGACTCCGTTGGTACAGGAAATTGACGGACATCCACAATTGGTTGCTACCTGCGCCGATCACGTGGCTAGTTACGATGTGTCGACCGGTAAAGAACTGTGGTGGATGCCCTATGAAGGTTGTTCGATGGTGGGCCGCCCTTCCTACGGCAATGGGATGTTTTACGTGCTGGGGGCAATCAAGCTCGATCATCATGCGGTTTATGCGGTCCGTCCTGGCCAGGGACAGCTCCAGGGCGGGCAAATTGCCTGGCAGAATTCGGTAGGTATTCCGCACGTACCCTCGCCCCTGCTTCTAGGGAAAGAACTACTTGTCGTGAAAGACAACGGGACGGCGACTTGTCTTGATGCATTGACCGGAAAAGTCATCTGGAAAAAGCGACTTGGTGGGAACTATCGGGCCTCGCCTATCCAGGTTCGAGACCGAATTTATGTTTGCAGCGAAGAGGGCAAGACGCTGGTGCTGGCTAGCGGACGAAAGCATCAGGTGCTGGCAACCAGTCAGCTTGACGGCAGGTTTTATGCTTCGCCTGCTGTAGCGGGGCGCGCCCTGTTTCTGAGAAGTGATACCCACCTGTACCGTATTGAGAATTAGACATTGCGGACTAAACATTGCGGACTGAGTTATCAGAGAGTTTGACGCGTACGCACATGCCAGACACGATCGGTGTCCGGATAACCAGCCAACGGAGGGTATCAGGATGTTCGTTTGGCTGAAGACGATCGTTTCAGCAATGATCCTGTTTGCCACACCAGCGCTAGCCGGAGCGGTTGACGAAGTTCTGGCCGGTACCCGGCCACTGACTGCAGTAGGCCCGCTCGATGAGCAGATGGTGGCAGGGATTGACCGGTTTTGCTTGCGAGAATTGGTTGCGTCCCGAGACCGACGGCATGAGGTGTGGCGCCGCGACTTCACGAACCCGGCCC
>CAZITS010000823.1:0-3167 GCA_964542185.1 uncultured Pirellulaceae bacterium | reverse complement strand
GCCTTCTTCCCACTCACCGCTGGTCACAAAGCGATCGGCACGAAGCAGCAAGGACTGGGTTTCTGGAGAGGCAGGCTGGGAAACACGGGCCGACGGCCAGGGTGCTGCCGGTATGGTAGCGGTGAGCAGTGTGAGCAGGATCCAGGCGTTCAATGTTGGCGGACCCTTGTGCATGGCACCAGTCACTCCTGCCCAATGTTTCTCAGGATCAGACCGATAACAAACATGCAGACTCCGAAGATGGCCATGAAGACCATTTGGCTGACCTGTAACGCGCGTTGCAGCGAGTTGGTCAATTGCATTGCGACGGCCAACGGCAGAACCAGCAGGCCGGTGACCTGCATCGCCTGGCCGATGAATCGGAGTGCCTTGTAGACCACCGTATTCATTCCTGCGACAGGGGGGAGTGGCTTGGAGTCTTGCACCAAAATCGACTTGTCAGGCAAATTCGCGGCATGACGCAGTTACGCTAACAGGTCGTGGACGACCTCACCATGCACATCGGTCAAGCGAAAGTCGCGGCCGGCATAACGAAATGTCAGACGCTGGTGATCGAGTCCCATCAGGTGCAAAATAGTGGCATGCAGATCGTGGAAGTGAACTTTATCCTCCACAGCATAGTATCCATAGTCATCCGTCTGGCCATAGGTCAGGCCAGCACGCACGCCTCCGCCTGCCATCCAGACACTAAACCCATGTGGATTGTGATCACGGCCATTGGCATTTTCGGCAGTTGGAGTGCGGCCAAATTCTCCGCCCCAGATCACAAGGGTTTCATCCAGCATACCGCGTTGTTTGAGATCGGTGAGTAGTCCGGCGATCGGCTGGTCCACGGCACGGCACATGCGCGTCATTCCCTGCTCGAGCTGACTGTGGTGGTCCCATCCATTGCTATTGCATTGCACGAAACGGACGCCTCGCTCGGCAAAACGTCGGGCCATCAGGCACTGTCTACCAAAATCTTCTGTGTCCGGATTATTCAGCCCGTAAAGCTGGTGTGTGGCGGCACTTTCGGAAGCCAGGTCCTGCGCGAGAGGCGCCTCATTTTGCATGCGCAGAGCGAGTTCAAACGATGCGAGTCTAGCGGCCCCCTGTGGGTCGGGACCACTCTGTTGATTTTGTGTTGCGGCCATTTTCTGCAACATCTCTAATTCCAGTTGTTGCAGGTGACGGGGATTTTTCCCACGGATAAACGGTATCAGCGCCTCACTGGCGGCGACGCCACCCGACCCCAGGGGCGTTCCCTGGAATGCAGCGGGCAGAAAAGCGGAACCGAAATTGTTGGCACCACCTTGGCTCAGCGCCTGGCAGATCGTGATGTAACCGGGCAGGTCTTGATTTTCGCTGCCCAGGCCATAGGTCACCCAGGAACCCAGGCTGGGTCGAATGAAGGTGTCGGTTCCGGTATGCCATTCCAGCACCGCTCCGCCGTGGCGGGAATTACTGCAGTGCATTGAGTTCACGACGCAGAGGTCATCTACTCGTTTTGCCAGATGCGGGAACCGGTCGCTGATCCAGGTTCCGCTTTCGCCATGTCGCTGAAAGCGAAAAGGGCTTCCCACCAGGTTTCCGTGTCGGAGTGGGAACGAGAGTACACGAGGCGCCTGGAAAGGCAGCGGTTGACCGTGGTGGCGTGTCAGTTGGGGCTTGGGATCGAATGAATCGAGGTGTGACGGACCCCCAAACATAAACAGCACAATGACACGTTTGGCGCGCGGCACAAAGTGCGTCTCCCGCATGGCCAGCGGTGAGCTGCCCGTTGCGTGGCGCGCGGTGTGGGTCAAGAAGCCGCTCAAAGCGAGCGTTCCCAGGCCTGCACCCAGGCGTTGCAGCAGGTGTCGTCGTTGCAGCAGGTGTCGTCGTTGCATGCCAGGCGGCTGTCCGGGATCACAGGCCCCTGCCTGTCAGCCCTTATCTGGAAAGGACGGCGAGCGATCGCTCCGTTCGCCAGTGGATTAGTATAGCGTAATCATGTTGGCGACCGTCGCAGATCCGAATTCCAGTGAGGCTGTGGAAATTCAGATGAGTTGGCTGAGGCTGGCTAATCCGACGGGTTCACGGGTAGCAAACGGCTCTCCATAGGGTACTCCAATGGTCTTGCCCCAGTAGGCGGCTTCATCGCGCAGCTGATCCAGCAAGGTTGGGGGGCCGGCCGGTCGTCCGGTGACAAACTGGCTCTCGTAGCAGCGGATGGCAGCGAGCTTTTGTTCCCAGAACGGCGAGATGTCGAGCACGAAAGCGGGGGTGGGAGCCAGTTTCAGATGCACGCAGTAGTAGTAATAGATACGCTCAGGGTGCCAGGGATTTCCCGGCAGATCTGATTTTGTCAATTTGGCCCAGAAACGCGCGTCTTCAATCAACTGGGTCGCCGCCACGTGGTCGGGGTGCGCGTCGACCCAGTAAGGCGCGAATAGCCAGCGTGGTGTGCACTGGCGAATGACTCCTGCCAGCTGATGACGTGCTGTCAGCGTAGCTTCCAGCCGACGATTGGAGAGCCCTAAATTGTGACGCCACTCCAGCCCCAGGACCTGGGACGCCGCGTTCGTTTCCTGAGATCGAATTTCAGGGGATCCATGTGGTGTCGGCTCGCCGTCAGTCAAGTCGAGGACGCCGACTCGCAGGCCTTCGGAGATCCCGCGTAGCAGGCAGCCTCCCATGCCGAGTTCGACGTCGTCTGGATGGGGGGCGATTGCCAGGATGTCTAACGGTTTCATTTTTCTATTTCCGAAGTCGGTGGAGTGGTCTGGACAGGCGCGGAAGATTTTGCCAACCTTCGCGCCAGCTCGGTGTCAGTTCTGGAGGTCCACTGGGGCCACGTTTCCTGTCTGCAAAGGAATGGAGTAGTGAGGCAACTTCGCAGTGGGGTCGTATTCGGAGTGGTTGCCATTATGGCAGCGGTAGCGGGTTGTGCCAGTTGGCAGCCGATGGCGGGGTCCGACTCGGAGTTGCAGACCGGCTCCTGGTCGGAGCAGTTCCGGCCTCGCGGTGAGCGATTTGGTCTCGATTCGCGCGCCCGACAGGTCGAACAGAACGTTGGCTTTACGGGCCGCTGAGCATCCCGTTGTTGCCGGGATGAACTGGTTCAGGTTCTTGCTGCGCGGGCGACCTGGCGATCGTCAGGTCGCAGTTTGCTCTCGCTGGTTCCCAGTTTGACGTAGTTCGTTTTT
>CAZITS010000822.1:0-3168 GCA_964542185.1 uncultured Pirellulaceae bacterium | reverse complement strand
CGACTCGATGCGGGCTGCGAGTTCGCGCGCGCGGGCCAGCATAATTGGGCTGTTCAGCAGGAACAGGAACTGTTGCGGGGCAATGCTCGTGACGCGTTTGGCGACCGTGGCCCGCATCAAGGGAAAGTCAAATAGCCGCAGGAAATGGTCGGTCGCAAACTTGTCGCCGTTACGGCTGGCTTTGAAATAGACGGTACGTCGGTGGGTGTGAACATCGTCGGTGGGGGGGCCAGCCAGCTTGCGATCCAGTACCCCGGTCACGGAGAGTAACGTGTCACGCCAGCTTTCGGCGCCCAGGCGTCGCGGATTCATTCTCCAGATCAGACGGTTGTCACCGTCTTTTTCAAAGGAGGACCGTTCCAGCCGGCTGCTCATCTGGTAGGTAGCCGAGGAGATGATCTGGCGGTGCAGATACTTGAGTGACCAGCCAGAGTAGACGAACTCGGATGCCAGCCAGTCGAGTAGTTGCGGATGGGTTGGTGTTTCGCCCAGGGTGCCAAAATTACTGGGAGTGCGTACGATTGCTCGGCTGAAGTGGTGTTGCCATACCCGGTTGACGATCACGCGAGCCGTTAGCGGGTTGTTGGCGTTTGCAACCGCTGTCGCGAGTTCGCTGCGGCCACTTCCACGCGTGAAGTTGGGACGCGCGACGCCGCTGAGGATCCTCAAGAAGCGACGCGGTGCGAGGACGCCCGGTTTGAGTAAATTGCCATGGAGCGCAACCTTCATGTCGGCGCTGCCATTTTCATTGAGTGCGTGGAGACCGGTCTTGGGATCGGTAGTGCCGGTGTTGTTGAACACCCCTGCGAGTGAGTAATAGTCTTGGGTAGGGATTGGGTCAAATTTATGGTCATGACAGCGTGCGCAGGAAACGGTGAGCGCTAATAGCCCGCGCGAGAAAGTGTCCATCCGGTCATCCAGCGTTTCCGATTTAGATTGCGCCACACTCTGCGGGTCGCCACCATCGGACCGGTACGTCGGGCCCAAAGCGAAGAAGCCTGTTGCCACCGGTGTTTCAGACAAATCGCCAGCAATCTGAAGGCGCAGAAATTCATCGTATGGCAAATCCTGATTCAGGGCGTTGATTACCCAGTCTCGATAACGCCACGCGTGTGGTAAATCATCAGCATAGCGCGCCACATCGAGCCAGTGTCGCGCCCAACGCTCACCGTAGTGTGGTGAGCAGAGTAGCTGGTCGACGAGGTCCTGAATTGCTTGTTGCAGATTGTTTACTGCTGCTTTTAGAAAGGCGTCGACTTCTTCCGGTGCTGGCGGCAGACCGATCAGATCGACATAGATACGCCGGCAGAGTATGCGGGGATTGGCCGGTGGTGCCGGGGAAACTTCGGCGTCTTCCAAGCGTGACAAAACAAAGCGGTCAATAGCGTGTTGTACCCAGTGCTGGCGTGAGACAGGGGGCAGTGTTGGTCTCTGGATTGCACGGAACGACCAATGCTTGTCACGGAGTCGAGAAAAGTCATAGGATTTGGATTCACTCGTTTGGACAGCTGGTAGTGGCGTTTCCATTGGCCAGGGCGCGCCCAAGGCAACCCACTTTTCCAGCAGGGCGATTTGCGTTTGTGCTAACTGCCCCGTCGGCGGCATTTCAGCCGATTGATAGCGTACCGCTTTGATGAGAAGGCTCTGCTCGGGTTTACCTGCTACGATTGCGGGACCACTATCTCCACCGGTGAGCAAATGCTCTCGGCGGTCCAATTTCAAACCTCCCTTCGGTTCTTTGGTACGTTGGCTGTGGCACTTGTAGCAATGTTGCGACAAGAGTGGACGTATTTTTTCCTCGAAGAACTCGATTTGCTCGGTAGAAAACGAGGTGTTTTCTGCCCTGGCGACGGTTGCGTACGGTGTGGCCGGCAAGAACCAGAGTAGGGTCACCAGAGCGGTCCAGACCGGTCGGCGGCCATGGTTGTGGACAGGTACTACGGCAGGGACGGGCATTCTGAAAACTCCCTATTGTGATCACGGTTGGCGCGGTTTCCTTTGACAAGAGAACACCCACAGCCAGCCAACATCATACTGCTGTCGTGCGACAATGTCGCATGACGCACTGGCGGGGTACGAGTTCGCTGATGCGCGGTGCGGGTTTACTATGACTGGCGTGGTTGCGCCACACGTCTCAGGCAACATGCGCCCTTTGCAGACGCTCCAGCGAGGTAGTTGGAGTCAGGTGCAATGGTTAGTGAGGCGCTCGTGAGAGCACATGTCGGGCGTGCGATTCCAATACAAAAAAAACGAGCCCGGCGAACCGGGCTCTGGGCTCAGGGCACGCGGTGCTTGGATACGCCTTGCGAACCGCTGAGCTTGAGCTTCAGTCTATCGGCCTGTTTCCCGGAGAGCTATAGGGGAGTCGCCGCGACTTTCGCTTTTGCGCTAAGCAATCAGCAGTCATCGATATGTGTGGCAGGCAAGAACACAACCGATGATTCGTGTTGCTGCGCTGGCCCGGAGCAGAAGTCTCTTTGGACGTTCACTGCAGTGTTGTCGTAAGTCGTTGCGCACAGAGAAGAATCTGCTTGCCTGCTGTCCATTGTCGAGCCATTTCACGGAACATCTCGACAATGGACAGCGATACACTGCTGCCATGCATCCATTTTGTTTGATCGATCAGCAAGGCAGGAAAAAAAGAGACTCCAGCGCTTGTCATCGTAGCGCGTCTCGTGTGATTCACGAGGTTTTAATCGCTCTCTGTTTTGGTGCGGATTGGCTACTTATCTTCTTTTTCGCGAATTACCAGAGTGCATCCTGGCGACCCGGAACGGGGTTCGTGTTTGGCATGTCGGAGTCGCCAACTCAGTGGTTAAACGAATACAACGCTTGCCAGTACGTGCCGAGTTCAGGCAGGCGGGAAGCGGCCAAGCCTACTCGCCTTTGGCGACTGGACGAGGAGGGCGCACAGGGTCGGGTTGGAAGGGCACAAATTGAAACGAGTACAAATCCGCGTCACGCAAGCTGAACCGTAGTCGTACGGGATGGCCTTCCAGGGCGCGGACATCCGCACCTCGTTTCCAGCGTACGGTATGGCGAATGGAGTCGCCGAAGATCTCGGGGCAATCCTCCAAAGCGGACCCTGGGATCGCTGTGCCGTCGGCTGCTTGCAGCTCGACGCGGATACCTGCTGCGGCGGAGGATTCGAAGTTGATCGTCAAGTTG
>CAZITS010000821.1:0-3170 GCA_964542185.1 uncultured Pirellulaceae bacterium | reverse complement strand
GAATCGCACTCGTCGTGAAAAATAATCAGGAGGGGGCGCTCGAAGGGGCGCTGGCCGTCCTGGGCCGCCTGACGGTCTCTCGGAGGAGGGCATGCCGCTTCTCTCTGTCCTGCCGATTGTGGGGAATGAGACGCAAGTTTACCGGTACATTGGGCACCGGAGCGTTTGACATGCGACAGCAAATGCCCCGGTGGACGTCACGGACTCTGTTCATGCGTTGGCTGGTGCGAGCTCAAATCTCATTGAATCTTAACCGATGTGGGGGGATGACGTCAGCTACTTTTTGGCCCCATCCCGGTAGCGGAGAACACCCCTGTGGGCAACGAAAACGCACCAATCGAACTACCTGGATGGGAGTCTGGAGGCGGCTTCCTGTTTTGCCCAATTTCGCGAATAGCTATAATAGGCCATAGCCGTGCTGGGTCAGGGTTGCTGAGGGGATTGCCAGCCGGTTTCCGAGTAGGAAATGCTGGCTCGTGTTTGTACAAAGGAATGTGGCCACAAAGTTTTTGTGGATGGCAGAGTGCAGAGGCAAGTCGCGAGACGCTTCTCAGAAGTCCTCGCGGCCCCAAGTGTGCTATTTGATTTGATGGAGGAGATCTCGCCAATGGAGACGCGCGTGGTCAAGACGAAATGTTGCCTGATCGTTCTGCTCTGCGCAGTGAGCTTTGCCCAAGCCGGTGAGCCTGCGCGTGAGTTTCTTGACCAGCTGGTCGAAACGCAACTATACGATGTCGCATTGGATTATTTGGAACAGCTGCAGGATAGTCCGCTGGCACCGGTTCGTATCAAAGAGATTATTCCGTACGAACAGGGCAGAATTCTGATCAAGTTGTCCGGTTTGCAGCGGGATTTCGACATGCGCGAGCGGCAACTCAACCGTGCGCAGCAAAGTCTCCAGCAATTCATTAATACCCGCAAAGGAAATCCCAAGGTGGCGGCAGCGGAGTCCGAACTGGGGACGTTGCTGGAGCAACGAGGGACACTGCAGGTGCTGCGTGCCGAGAGGCCTGGTAACGCCCAGCAAAAACAGCAATTGCTGGCATCGGCACGTGAACGCTTTGGCGAGGCACGCGGCGTGTTCGAAAAGATCCAGGGCCAGTTGCGCCTGAAGTTGAAGAACTACCCAGCCGTCATTCCGACCGGCACCCCTGAGCACCAGTTGCGCGAAGAGACGCGGCTTCAGTATTTACAGACGTTGCTGGTCGCCGCTGTGATCCAGGAAGAGATGGCAGATACTTATGAGGAGGAAGCACCCGAGCGCAGTAAACTGCTGTCTGAGGCTTCTGCCGAATACGATTCGATTTACAAGAACTACCGGCGTTTTGTCGCGGGACTCTACGCGCGTTTATACCAGGGGCGTGTGCAGAAGAAGCTGGGGAAATTTCCCGATGCGATCAGCTATCTCGTTGAAATTCTCGAAAACGAAGACAACTCAGATGCGTTTCGCAGTCTGAAGAATAAAGCGCTGCTGGAGGCGATGGACTGCTGGCTCGATCCTTCCGAGGAAAAGTATGCGGAGGCAATTCGTCAGGCAACGATCTGGATTGACGCCTCACGTCAGAACGAAATCTATCTGGAAGGGTGGTTGCAGCTGCGTTTTGCGCTGGCCCGCGCCCATGGCAACTATTCCGAATATCTGGAGAAAAAAGACCCCGCTGACCCGCAGATCAAGATCTCACGCGATGAAGCCAAAAAACAGGCTCGTGTCGTCGCGCGTTTTTCCTCCGTACTGAAGGACGATGCCCAGCGGCTCGAAGCCAGGTATGGAGGTCGCAAGTACGACCCCAATGCGAAGCCCGACCCCAAAACGTTTGCCGAAGCCGCAGAGGCGGCCAAGCAGGCGACTGAAATGATGCGTACGCAGCAATTGGTGCTGCAAACGGTTCCCGATCAGATCGAAGGGGAAACCGATGCGAAACGCAAGGAAGAACTGGTCAAGCAGGTAGAGAATGCCAACAAGACCATTGCCATGGCTCGGGAAGATGCCATTCGGTATTTCAACGTGGCGTTGGAATTGGCCGAGACAGGCACACCTCCGGAAGAAGTCAATCAGGCTCGCTATGTGCTGTCCTATTTGCACTTCGAGAAGCAGGATTTCTACGAGGCCGCCGTGTTGGGTGAGATGGTTGCCCGCCGGTTTCCCGGTAGTTCTGCGGCGCGTCATTGTGCCAATCTGGCAATGTGGTCGTATCGGCAGCTGTATGATTTGAACACGACCGAAGATCGTGACTTTGAACGCGGACGCGTGATGGGGGCCGCGCGGTACCTGGCGGATCATTGGGCGGATTCAAGTGAAGGTCAGGGCGCGGTCAGTCAGTTGATCGAATTCAGTATCCGGGACGGAAACGTAGCTGAAGCCCGAGAGTACCTGGCCAAAATACCTGAGGATTCCCAGGCACGCGGGCCGGCGGAACTCAAGACGGGACGGGCCATCTGGTACCAGTTTTTACGTGAGAATCAGCAGCTGAATCGTTGGCAACGTGAAGGTGTGGTCCCCGCGGGAATTGACCCGACGGCGCGCAAAGCGGAGTTGAACGGGTTGCGGGAACAGGCGCAGCAGGTATTAAGTGCGGGCATCCAGCGGATGCGTGGCAAGGGCAATGTGAATGGCGTGTTGGCGACTGCCGCACTTTCCTTGGCGCAGGTGTATTCTCAGACCGGACAGTCGGTGGCCGCGTTGGAGCTGTTAGAAGATAAGCAAATTGGTCCTTTAACGCTGGTGCGCGCGAAACACGCCGCGGTCGCCACCAAGGGCTTCGCCGCGGAGACGTATAAATCAGCACTGAGCTCTTACATCGGTTCGTTGGGAAGCACGGCATCATCGAAGGAGGCCGTTGAGAAGGCCAGACAGGTGATGGAGGACTTGAACGCGACGGTCGGGGCCACTGCCGATGGCCAGACACAGCTGATGAGCCATTACGCGACGCTTGCCAAAGATCTCAAGCAGCAGATTGAGCTCGCCGATTCTGCGGCCAAGCGGCAGCAGCTGACAGATGGATTTGAGACCTTCTTGCAGCAAGTCAGCCAAGGCGCCACCGAATTGAATGTCTTGCATTGGGTTGCCGACACATTCACCAAGATGGGCGAGGCGCTCGACGCGGGAAATGCACGATCCAAGAGTGCGTCGCGTTATTTTACTTTGGCGATTGGAACTTACGAACGTATTA
>CAZITS010000820.1:0-3170 GCA_964542185.1 uncultured Pirellulaceae bacterium | reverse complement strand
AGTTTGACCAGCAGGTCCAACTGTCGACGTTGCTCTGGATGGGTCAGGGTAGCATTGCGGATGTTGGAAATTAATTCGTTGACCTTGGTCTTCCGTGTATCCAGATAGGTTCCCTGGTAGATGCCTGGAAGAAACGCGGAACGCCAGTTGGAAGAGTCGGCCACGGGCAGGCCTGGACAGAGTGTGACGAATCCAGGCAGATTCTGGTTTTCTGTTCCCAATCCGTACAGCAGCCAGGAACCATAACTCGGACGCGAGAGTCTTTCATCGCCCGTGTTCATCAACCGCATACTCTGTTCGTGATTCGGTGTGTTGGCGTACATGGACCGCACAACGCAGATTTTGTCTGCATGTTGCGAGGCGGTTTTCTGGAAAACCGTACTGCACCAGAGTCCGCTTTCTCCATGCTGGTGAAACTTGAAGGGCGAAGCGAGCGCCACGCCGGTTTCCCGCTCAGTCGTCAGATTTCCAGCGGGCAGACGCTGGCCCGCCTGGCGTGTCAGTTCCGGCTTGGGATCCCAGGTATCGACTTGCGAAGGTCCGCCATTGAGATAGATGTGGATGATCTGTTTGGCCCGCGGTCGGAAATGCGGCGCGCGCGTGGCCAGCGGATTGGTGGCCGCCTTCAGCAGTCCGGGAAGTGCTACCATTCCCAGGCCTGTTCCCATACGGCGGAGGGCGTCGCGTCGTGTCGTCAGTCGTGGTGTATGCATAGCATGTGTCAGTCGATGAAGATGGCTTCGTTGGTCATCAAGAGGATGTGCGCGTATTGTTCCCAGGATGCGTTGTCGATGAATGCCAGGCCCAGGTTCAACTCGTCAGAGGAAGGAGTTCTACCAAGAATAATCGTATAAAGCTGGCGAATCTGTTCAGTCGGATCGCCGCCGCGGGTACGTTGGGAAATTGCCTGGGCGGCTTGTGTGACAAAAGGCGCATTCATCGCGAACAGGGCCTGCTGGGGAACCGTCGTGGTCACCCGTCGCGCGGTCGAACTGTCGGGGTTGGCCGCGTCGAAATTCTTGACAACGCTGGGCACGTTTTGCCGTTCCACAAAGGTATAGATCGTTCGGCGCCGATAGTCCAAATTGTCGATTGCACCAGGTCGCCCGTACATCTCCAGGTTGAGTTGGCCGGAAAGTAGTAGTAGCGTGTCTCGCATCTGTTCCAAGTCGAGGCGCCTGCGATGCGCCCGCCAGAGGTATTGGTTTTCCGGATCCTTGGTCGATTGCAACTGCAGGCGGTTGTGTTGTCCCAGGTCAGACGTCCGCTGGTATGCCTGGGAGGTCATGATCAACCGATGCAGCGTTTTCGTTTTCCAACCAGATGTGATCAGCGAGTGGGCCAGATAATCCAGTAGTTGGTACTGCACAGGACGTGTTGTACGAAGTCCAAAGTCACTCGGGTTGTCGACTAATGGCTCACCGAAATGATGCATCCAGACTCGGTTGGCCCAGACTCTGGCAGTCAGTGGATTCTGGTCTGAGGCGATCGCGTTGGCCAGTTCGAGACGGCCGCTTCCCCGCGTAAACGGCGTGCGTTTGGAGGGTGATGCGACCTGCAGGAATTGACGGGGGACGGGATTTCCACGTTGTGTAGGATCGCCGCGTTGAAAAATAACGGGATCGTAGAGGGGCGCGTCATCGACCATTACCATCGCGCGGTCGGCGGCTGCCTTATGTTTGACAGAAATGCCGTCGATTTGATTGACCAGGCCGCGGAAGGCGTCCTTTTCAGTGCGTGAAAGGTGATGGTAGGTCTGGTCGATCGGGAACCAGATGGGACTTTGTTCCGAGAGCAACAACGCCCCTAGTCGATCTTCGACAAGCGCTGCACGGGCAGCGAGTTGATCCTGAAGTTCTTGTTGCTGCTGTTGCAGGTCGGCCAGTCGCGCTGTGTGCTGTTTGTCTTTGGCAGCGCGGTTGGCAATCACAATGCGCGGGTTTCCCAGGATGGCCTGGTCATGGCTCAAGCCTTGCCCTCCCTCGGTGACGATGAGTGTCAGGAAGCGTGCGCGGGCCGGTAAGGGGAGATCGATCGTAACCCCTTTTTGTTGCGCGGCAAATTTCTCCTGTTGATAAACACGTTTCCCATCCAGATAAATAAAGAAATCGACAGTGCTCTGGTCTTTTGCACCACCATGGCCGAAGACGGCTTGAAAGGCAGCTTCCTGGAAACCGAACGTGGTGCGGAGCACTTCCAGGTCAAACGTGATTCCTTTATTGGCGTGCAGAGCGAGTAACCCGTTGGGAGCTTGGTTGTAATCGACGGCGTCGATTGTATTGACAGTGGCTCCACCACTCGGCCCGTAGCGAAAGTAGTCCCAGGTTTGTCCTCCGGTCTTGGGCAGGTCGTTGATTTTCAGACCTGTTGAACTGATGACCGTACTGCCGCTCTTGGGGATAAAGACTCCATCGACGGCGGCGCTACCGGGCACTGGGATGAGTGTGTCGTGTTGTGTGATTTCAACAAAACCGGTAGTCCGAGTGGTGATCTCCCCGGTAACGGGATCGATACCTTGCCCCCGCGTGTCGGTTTGGTGACCGATTCCGCCGCCGACCACGTCGGCGAGATTTACCGTCTTGGCGGAGAGTGCTGCTAATTGGCCGGCGACGTCCTGGAGCGCACTTTGGACCTTCAGTTCGCCAGCCCAGATGTCACGCAGTAGCGTTCCGTAGGTGCGGGCAACGTCAGCGCGGTTCTGTGGTTGCGCAGCAACCAGGGCCATGATGACGCGGGGATCGACTTTGCGCTCTTGCCAGCGTTCAACTTGGAGTTCAGGATTTTCCATCAGATCGGCCCAAGGTCCGAATACCGGGTCCTGGGGATGTGCCCGTCGGGCGATGAGTTGACGCCAGCGGTAGGTGATCTGGGGCCGCAGTTGGTCCGGTAGCAGGGACAGGAAAAAGATCGAGGTCTCTGAAATGTCCGGGTCCGTGGTGGCCACTTGAACCAGATAGTCGGGGGTGCGGTCCCGCGCGGTAGCCAGCGTCTGCTCATAGTGTTTTTGGCGCTGGGTAAAGACTTCCTGTAGTTTGCCAGCGAGCTCCTGTTCGTACTGCTTGCCCGCCTCAGAGACAGGGCCAAGACGTGGTCGATCATACGGCTCGATACTGCTGGCCAGGATGCCGTAGAGCGAATAGTAGTCTGCCGTGGGGATCGGGTCGAATTTG
>CAZITS010000819.1:0-3174 GCA_964542185.1 uncultured Pirellulaceae bacterium | reverse complement strand
TGGCCGGGGGAATCGGCTTTCCCGCGGGACAGAGTCTGCAATCCTGGCGGGCCTGGTACCCGGAGCGGTTTTCCGCCGACGCGCTCGGTGGACTGGCGCCGTATCTGCAACACGTCAACTGGTGGAACCTGATGGAAATCACCTTTGGCGGTGTCTTCGGGCTGGTACTCGGTGTGGGCCTGTGGTGGAACCGGTACCTGATCGTCGACGAACGCCACGCCAGCGCGGCGCCCCCGGTGACACTGCCTCTTCGCTGGGAGCTACGTCTCTGCACGCTGCACGTGCTGTTGCTGGTCGGCGGCACCTTTCTGAAAGTGCCCGGCCTCGCCTGGTACGAGGCCAGCGGATTATTCCTCGGCGCGCTGCCCCTGGTGGGCGTACTGACAGGACGCCTGTGGCCCTATTTGATGGCGCTCCCGCTGGCGCTGGTGCCGATCGCCGGCAAGACACTCCGCAACCTGTCTTACGAACATGCCGAATGGACGCCACAACTGGGCTGGATCGTGCTAGTTATCCTCCCCCTCGGGCTGGCCTGCGAAGTGGCAATCGCCCTGGCCCGAGGTTCCCAGAAACAACCGCGTACCGACGCCACACTCTGTGTACACTGGGGACTGGCCACCGCCACGGTGCTGTTCACGAGTCTCAATTTTGCTTTTTTCCGTTTTCCCTGGCCCTGGGAAGCGTGGACCGGGCGAACCCCCTCAGGCCTCCTGCTGGGCATCTGCGCGACAGGCCTCCTGCTGGCCGTAATGCGATCCGCCTTCGACCGGGAACGTTCTGCCGCGGCGCGCTGAAGCCTGTTGTCTGTCAGCCGCTCCGTGGTTTTTGTCAGTACGTGATAGCCCAGCTCGTGAGCCTTCGGTCAGACTCGGTTTCTCCTCAGCAGCGGAGAGGTTATCCTCGTCAGTAACGGGATCACTCGCTGGCTGGCCGGCCGTGCCCTGCCAGGCTACTTAAGGGTTGGTGAATGACGTCTTTACGTGGAAATTGCGTGGTACTTGTAAGTGCGCTACTGCTGAGCCCGCCGTGGCTCAGCTGCTGGCGCGTCGCGGACGCCGCGCCGCCAACCGCACCACCGGCCAACAAGACCCACTTGTTTGACCAGCAGATTCGCCCACTGCTGGAACAGTGCATTCAATGCCACGGACCAGAAACCCAGGAAGCCAGCCTGCGTCTCGATACTGCGGCCGCGTTGCAGCGCGGCGGCGATTCGGGCCCGGTCATCCAACCTGGAAACCCGGACGCAAGCCGTTTGATTCAGCTCGTCCGTGGTACCAAAGAACTCACAATGCCACCGGGCAAACCACTTTCACCTCGCCAAATTCGCGCCTTGGAACATTGGGTGCAGAGCGGCGCCATCTGGCCGGCCAGCATCCCGCGTCTGGCTCCCCGACCACCAGGTGGAGACCACTGGTCGTTTCAGCCAATCTCACGTCCGCCGTTGCCTGCGCTGGCTAGCCAGCAGTCAATTCGCAACCCGGTCGACCGTTTCATCCTCAGTCGCTTGCAGCAGGCACAACTTACACCTTCCCCCGCGGCAGCCCGCTCCACACAACTCCGGCGGGTAACGCTTGATCTGATCGGCTTGCCACCTGGTCGCGACGCCATGCGGTCCTTCCAGCGGGACCCGCGCCCTGACGCCTATGCACGGCGCGTCGATGGGCTGCTGGCGTCGCCTCATTACGGCGAGCGCTGGGGCCGGCATTGGCTGGACAGCGCCCGGTACGCCGACAGTGGTGGCAATGAAGGCGACCCGTTCCGCAGCATGTGGGCCTATCGGGAATGGGTGATCAACGCATTCAACCAGGACCTCTCGTTCGACCGTTTTGTCACCGATCAGGTCGCCGGTGACCTGGCGACGAATGCCACCCTGGAACAACGTATCGCCACCGCCTTTTACCGGCACACCGTCGGTCCGGGGCAACTGGAGGCGGCCATCGAACGTGTCAACATTACGGGGACGGTATTCCTCGCCCTGACGGTTGCCTGCGCACAGTGCCATTCCCACAAATTCGACCCCGTCTCACAAAGTGAGTATTACCAGCTGCTGGATTTTTTCAATCAATCCGATGATCCCGTACTGCCACTGGCTGGGCGGGTCACCCGCCGGGATCGTCAACGGTTTCACCGCCAGGTTCTCCAACTGGAAAATCAACTCAAACAGCGACAAGAGCAACTCTCCGGGACGCTGGCCGACTGGGTCACCGCGCTGACTGCGGCTGAGTTGGCGGAGTTGCCCATGGATCTACGCGAGACCCTCGCGCTCCCGGTAGCTCAACGCACTGCAGAACAGCGTGAAAAACTTCTCGAGGCCTATGGCCAGACACACCCCGACTACGGAATCCTCAAACGGTCGCTCGCAGCGCACCAGCAACACGAGACATCGCTGGACACGATTCTAGTACTCAACGAACGGCCCACTCGACGGACCACACACCTCTTGCTCCGGGGAGACCCTCAAAGCCCGGGTCCGGAAGTCGCCGCAGGCGTGCCCCGCATCTTCCCCGCGCTACCAGAATCGAAAACGCGGACACGGCGCGACCTGGCAGAATGGCTCGTCTCTGCGGAGCAGCCGTTAACGCCGCGAGTGGCGGTCAATCGCGTATGGCAACAGTTTTTTGGTGTGGGCCTGGTGGCGACGGAAAACGATTTCGGCGTCCAGGGCAATCCTCCTTCACACCCCGCCTTGTTGGATTGGCTGGCCAGCGACTTCCGTGACCACGGCTGGCAAGTCAAACGCTTGCACCGCCTGCTCGTGACGTCGGCGACCTACCGGCAATCGTCCCACGCACGCGACGACCTGACCACCACAGATCCCCAAAACGGGCTGCTCGCCAGGCAGCGACGGCTGCGGTTATCGGCAGAGGCCATTCGCGACCAGGCGCTGGCCGTCAGTGGATTACTGTCCCGAGATCTGGGTGGACCTAGTGTATTCCCATCCCAGGCGGCTGGAGTCATGCAAGGCCGCGCCGACAAGAGTACCTGGATCCCCGATGCGGACGCATCAGCCTACCGCAGAGGGCTCTATATCCACTTCTGGCGTTTGACGCCGCACCCGTTCCTGAAACTGTTCGACGGCCCCGACGCCAGCGAAGCGTGTACTCGCCGCCACCGTTCCAACACGCCCATGCAGGCACTGCCCCTGCTGAATCACGACTGGCTCCTCCAATGCGG
>CAZITS010000818.1:0-3176 GCA_964542185.1 uncultured Pirellulaceae bacterium | reverse complement strand
TGGCTGGCGTAAATTCATCAATCCTGCCACCCAACGATGATCAACCACATAGGTAACGGCGAATTCTGCCACCTCCTGAACCAGGTCACCATCGGCGGAAGTCACATCAACGTGTTCGTTATGCAAGAATTCCGTGTAGATTCGCAAATCGGCACCGTTGCGCACCGCATCAACCAAAGCCGCCTGGCTACCGCCGATTACCTCGCGTGCGGCATTGAGTTGCAAGACACATTCCCAACTGGACAATTCGCAGCCCCCCTCGATTTTCATGAACGCTCACAACAGTTTCGTCACGCGCCACTTCCCGCAAATCGCCGTCTCGGCAACAGGTGAAAAGCAAACTGGCATTGAGGGCGTATTGAGCACCTGACGATCCGGCTTTGCCGGCGTTCGTCTGGAAACGCCAAAACGGACAGCGGTAATCAGCTGAAGATCTCTGCCAGCGGACGACCGCCTCGCACAATGTCTACAGGGCGTCCCTGGCGATCCGGCAATCGCAACGTGGAGTCAATGCCCAATGCATCGTAAATAGTCGCCGCCAGGTCTTCAGGAGAAACCGGTTTCTCGATCGGGTACCCCGCATCTCGATCCGTCTCGCCGTAAATCGTACCACCACGAACACCGGCTCCGGCCAGCACTGCTGGAAACAACGTACTCCAATGTCCCCGCCCCCACTTGTCATTGGCCTGGGGAGTACGGCCCATCTCGCCTACGGCAACCACCAGAGTTTCGTCAAGCAACCCGCGCTCATCAAGATCGATCAGTAACGCCGAAAGCGCCTGATCAAACGTCGGAATCAAATGTTTCTCGAGGTGTTGACTGCTCCGGTGCGAATCCCAACTATAACCGTCGACGCAGTCATAATGTACCGTGACAAAGCGAACCCCCGCCTCGACAAGGCGGCGGGCCATGAGACAGGACTGTCCGTATAAATGCCTGCCGTAACGATCACGCAAACGCGGGTCCTCACGGCGGATATCGAATGCTTGTCGGGCGCGATTGGAAGTGACAAGTGCCATGGCGCGCTGCTTGAACTGGTCATGCCCTTTGACCGCGCGACGCTCCGCCACTGAACGCAACTGCTGATCGTACTGAACCAGCAGGGAATTGCGGCGGTTGAGCCGGTCAAGTGTCATCTGCTGATGCTTCACCAGCCCCTGAATCTCATAGTGTAATTCCTCATCACGGCAGTCCCGCCAGTAAGGATTATCCTCAAGGTTCTGCTTCTGAATATCCGTCGTCAACGGGTCAAAACCGCTACCCAACCAGCCTCCGTATTGACCGGGGCGACGATACTGCCCTTTTTCCTGCAGCGCACCCAGCCAATTCGGCAGGCACACATAACTGGGCAACGATCTGGAGAGACCTCCAGCGGTGTGCTGGGATAGATACTCAACCACTGAACCCATCGAAGGCCAATCCTTGCTGGTCGCCGCAAAACCACCACCAATTGGCACATGCCAGCGGTGCCCTGTCTGGATGTAGTGGCCGGCACCACTGTGGTCGTTGTAACTGTGTGTCATCGTCTTGACCACACAGAACTTGTCGGACACCTGGGCCGTACGACCCAGGTGCTCACTGATTCTCAAGCCACTTGTGCGCGAGTCGATCGGTTGAAAAGGGCCGCGAATCTTGCTCGGAGCATCCGGCTTCATATCGAACGTCTCGAGCTGACTGGGCCCACCAAACAAGAACAAGAAAATCACTGACTTGGCTCGAGCTCTGGTCGGCGTCTGCTGCGCCTCAGCCTGCAGCAGGCGGGGAAGGTTCAGTCCAAGCAGACCAGCCCCACCAGCCTCTAACAAATTGCGGCGGGTGACGCCGTCACAAGTCTTTTGCGATTGGCCCAATACGGTAAGCATCACGCACTCCACAGTTGGTAGAAAATGGTCTCGCGACAGCTGCCAACAAACCCCTCAGATGAATCCTCGGCAATTGGCCAGCATCCACCTGAACAACAACCGACCAGCCCACACAAGTTACACCCATTCGCCGGCCAATCGAACACCAACAACCACTGGTTTCAAAAACCGACCTGGATGCTCAACCAACGGACCAGATGAATCCACCTGGACTCTAATGCCGCAACAAGAACTCGTTGGAGTTGATCAACGCGTGCTGTAAATCCTGCAGCCCATCCGCCACAACTTTTGACTCATCGACGTAACGACGGGCAAGCTGCTGTTCGGCAGCCGTAGGTTTGCGAGTCACAGTCGCCAGGTAGATTTCAATAATGACTGCATCCACATCAAGTTTTTGGTCAAGCCACCGTGCAGTTCGATTCTGCGCTGAGTCAATCTTCGCCAGAATACTGGCATTGTTGAGCAAATGGACCACCTGATTGAGCGACGGTTCTTCTTCACGCGCACAATCACAGGCCACATCACGACTGGGCCTCGTGAATGCCTGCAGGAACTTGTGTTCAATTTTTCCTTCGGCAATCGACACGGCCCGCGTTCCTTGTGGGTAACCCGGAAAGACCTCGGGAACTCCTGTCGCCGCACTAATGGCGTCGATAATCTGTTCCGCGCTCAACATCCTGACAATCGGACCGGTGAAATAACGCGCAGGGTTCGCTGCCCGCGGAGACTGCTCGGGAACCGATCGTGGGGACAATTGATAGGTCGTGGAATTCAAGATATCGCGGATAATAGGTTTGAATCGAAAACCGTATTCAATGAACTTCTCTGACAGACCATCCAATAGCTCGTGGCTGGAGGGGGGATTGGAATCTCGAAAATCGTCGACCGGCTCTACGATTCCTTGTCCCATGAGATGGAACCAAATGCGATTGACCGTCGAACGGGCAAAAAAACGGTTACTCGGATCAGTTAACCAATCCGCCAGACCAATCCGACGGTCGTCGGCCGACTTGAGTTCAACCGTCTGCGTACCAAAGGCGGCCGGCGCCATGTCCTCTTCCACACCCGGCATCTTGATTTCACCCGTCGGTTGTAAAAACACGATCTCATCATCGCGTCCAAAACGCCGTCCTTTCAGCTGCACGCGGGCGAAATGTGCCGCCAGCCCATAGTAATCGCCCTGGGTAATCGACTCAAAAGGATGATTGTGGCACTTGGCGCACTGAATCCTCACACCCAGGAACAACTGGGAAAACGACTCGGCCGCGTCATTGGGCGTCCGTGAAATTCGGGAGAAGTTTGCAGCCGGCGCAA
>CAZITS010000817.1:2482-3176 GCA_964542185.1 uncultured Pirellulaceae bacterium | reverse complement strand
AGGAACCCGTTGCCGACGCGGTCAACGGGTTGCGGTCAGACCTCGCCGCACGCATTAAGATTGTCAACGAAAGCCGGCGGCCCGAGTGGGTTGCGACTCCACGCCGTGTGTTGGGCGGACCGATTCACTTGATTACGGTGTCTTCTGGAATGGAACGCGTACCCGACGATTGCAGCCGTAGTCTGGACGAAAAGCTCAGCGAAGAAGTACGTGATTACATTGCCACGCATTTGATCAAAGACCGGCGCGCGGCACGATTGCCGGACCTGGAATGGGAAATTGAGAAGATTCGACAAAAGTTAGTGCGTGAGCCCGTCTACGAGGAACAGATTACAGGAATGCAATACGGGCCACTTTATGAGCGTCATGCCTTGTTGGAATTGAATTCCGAATTTCGCCAGCAAGCCCGTTTGCAGTGGTCCCAGTACATCAAAAAACGTCGGGTTTACGGGACTGGCTTGGCATCCAGCGGTGTACTTGGCTTGTTGATGTTAGTTTTCGGGTACCTGAAACTCGATCAGGTCACGCGGCGAGCGCATTCGACCAGCTTGCAGCTCCTGGCAGCAGGGGCGATACTGGCCCTGACAGCGAGTATGTGGTTGCTGAAGGGCTGGCTGCCGTGAACCACTGCGGCCCACAGATTTCGTGAAGTGCGTTTGTGGCGCTTCTGACGAGTCTTTGCCCGTAGCGATTG
>CAZITS010000817.1:0-2472 GCA_964542185.1 uncultured Pirellulaceae bacterium | reverse complement strand
TGGCGCAATGCGTCTGGCGCCTCTGGCGAGTTTTTGCCCATAGCGATTACGCTGCCGCTGTGCGGGTAGCAAGCTGCTGTGTGAGGCCACGAGACGCTGTTCCGATTCGTCGGCCCTAAAGCCACGTGCCAGGTCAATTTCATGTCCAGTTCGTCCGAAACAGACCAGTTGCTCGTGGAACGTATCCGCACGGGTAATGGCGATGCCTGGGAAGATTTGATTTCACGGTACGAGGGGCGTTTGCTTGCTTTTGTGGAGAGTCGTGTCGGCCGGCGCGCCGCCAGTGAAGATATTGTGCAGGAAGCTTTTATTGGATTTCTCAATAGCCTGCCAAATTTTGATGGCCGGAGGTCTCTGGAGAGTTATCTTTTTTCAATTTGTGCATACAAGTTGACGGACCATTTGCGACGCGAGGGCCGCCGTCCGACAATCCCGCTTGCTGTATCAAATGATTCGAATGGCGAATGGCAGATTCCTGGTGCGGCGCGTCCTGCCAGTAGTATTGCCCGAAGTGGCGAACGACGTGATTTAGAGGGTCGAGCGGTCGGAGAAGCATTGCGCGAGCAGGTGCGACATTGGCAGGAACAAGGGAATTGGACCAAGCTGCGTTGTATTGAGTTATTGTTTGTGCGTGGTTGGACGAATAAGCGTGTGGCCAACGCACTCGATTTATCTGAACAGCAAGTTGCGAATTTCAAGCATGATTTTCTATCCCGGACCGGTAGTTTGATTCGCAAGCAAGGGTTGTCTCCAGAAGTGTTTCCTGAACTGTGAAAGTGGGGCCTGCCGGATTGCCCCGTTGTTATAGAGGTTGAGTGTTTATGTCATGCGACTTTTCACAAAGTGAAATAGAGGCCTATTTGGACGAAGCGTTACCTGCCAGCGAAATGGCATCTATTGAACGCGAGTTGCGCGCGGATCCGAATCTACTGCAAGAAGTGAAGCGGGTTAACGGGCGACGCGATGCAGGCCTGCATACCATTGGTGAGATCTGGCGGAGGCAACGCGCGAGTTGTGCGACTCGCGAGCAGTGGGGCAGTTATTTGCTGGGGGTTCTGGCAGCAGAGCACGTGGCGTACCTGGATTTCCATCTTGAACAAATTGGTTGTGCGTTTTGCAGGGCAAACCTGGAGGATCTGAGGCAGCAACAACTCGAATTGCCTGATGCCAAAAAGACGCGACGCCGCAGATACTTCCAATCCAGTGCCGGTTATTTGCGGCACGACTCTGACAGCAGTGTATAGATCGCCTGATGAATAATTCAGTATCGTTAACCCGTAGTCCCGCATTGATGGATCGCCAGGATACCGGTTTGTTGGTGGTGGACGTACAGGAGAAGCTGATTGAACTCATACGTGGGCACCGCAGCCTCGTGTGGAACATCAGCAGATTGTTACGGGCCGCACGCCAATTGGAGGTCCCGGTATTTGCGACAGAGCAATATCCGCAGGGGCTTGGTGCTACGGTAGCGGAGTTGATGGAACACCTGGAGGACATTCCAGAAAAATTGACTTTTAGTTGTGCGGGCTGTCCGGATCTCGTTAAGTCCTGGCGCGAAGCGGACGTCTTCAAGATTCTCGTGGCAGGAATCGAATCGCATGTCTGCATTCAACAGACCGTGTTAGATTTGCTGGCCAACGGATTTCAGGTGTATGTGGCGGTTGACGCGGTTGGCGCACGCAGGAAGGTGGACCACGAAGTTGCAGTGCAGAGAATGGAGTCAGCGGGAGCTGTTGTAACGACTACAGAAGCCGCGTTGTTCGAGTGGTGCCAGGTTGCGGGGACCCCTGATTTCAAGGAAATCAGTCGTCTTGTCCGTGAAAATCCTCCGGAGGATTCCTGATTATCGTTAGACATTTGCGCACCTCAGGGAGATCGTTTCCTGACGGTGCACTGCACCGCTGATGCGGTGGCAGCCTGCAGAGGGAGTGCCTGTTGGTAGGTGCTGAGGCCAGTTCGGTAGGATTTCTTTGCTTGCTTTGGCTGCGGGCGTTGTTTTTCGTAACTGTTTTCCACAAAGGCTATTACGTATTCTACGGGAGACTGCTTTTAGTGACTGCTTGCATTGCTAGCTGACCTGTGGTACAAATCCCGCCGTACGTATTCTTGTCGCTCAGTGGTCGCAGTCGATTGCGTTTTCATCGGTTTGTGGAGTCTTCGACACGGAGGTTGCAGATACGCTTCGTAGCCGCGTGTGTTCACGTCTTATTCGTACCGGCTCAGCGTTGATCAGCCGAATCCTCGGGCGGTGTCATGCTAGTTCTCAGTCGCAAGGTGGGACAACGGGTGTTGATCGGTGACGATGTCGCCATCACCGTGGTGCGCATCAACGGCGGGGGCGTTCGGCTGGGTATTGAAGCGCCGATCGAAATGCCTGTCATACGTCAGGAGTTGAAAGATTCTCTCGACTCTCCGGAGGCGGAATCTTCGGCCAACGTGACCTCGGAATAAAGGTCTTTCTCGGAGTGCCTG
>CAZITS010000816.1:0-3177 GCA_964542185.1 uncultured Pirellulaceae bacterium | reverse complement strand
GCAGTACGCTGAGACGGAGCAGTATGACGGTCTGTTGGCGGCGCAGTATGACGGTCCGTTGGCGGCGCAGTTGCCGAACGGGACAGCACTCCCGCCGGCGGCGTTCGCCGCCTTGGTCGCGTCGCGTCCTCCCGCTTTGGCACCGCGCCGGCAAACACAAGCCCGACAAGTAGCAAGTAGTGAGGGTCGGGCTGCTGTCGACGGGACCGGAGAGTCATCCGGTCGCCATCCAGCCTCGACGATTGCCTTGCAGTTGCCGCATCCTGAATTGGGAACGGTCGCTGTGCGAGTGTCCACGATGAATTCCGGGGTGGCCATTTCCTTCGTGACACAAACGGCGGCGGGCAGGGCAGCGATTGCAGGTCAAGTTGATCGACTGATTCGTCCGATCACACAACAGGGGATTGCTATCTCCCGATGTGATGTACGGACTGCCGAATCCCACCCGGTTGCAGCGGATGAATCCACGCCGCAACGGCGCGATTACTGGGCCTGATGCCAGCGTGTGGGCGCAAGTTCCGCTGCAGATCGACCAGGAAATGGGTTGTGATTTCGACGGTGCGTTGCTCTCGATGGGTGGAACGGATGTGGGGAGAGGCTCGTCTGTTACTTGCCTTACGCGAACGGTGACCTATGGTTTTGCAGGGGCGTGACGTGGCCCGAACGTCGATCTGCAAGAGGCGGTGGGGAGCGTGATGGTGTCGAGCCCATTTTGTAGTGTCTGCGAGACCTGTGGGAACGCACGCTTGAATTTTGACCAGCGAGGATGCCATGACAGGGACGGCAATGACTTCCGCGATGGGGCGGCAGCAATTCTTGCAACTGATGCTGACACAACTGCGTAATCAAGATCCGCTGGAACCGATCGAAAACAACGAGTTGGTTTCGCAGCTTTCTCAGTTTTCCACGCTGGAAGGGATTGAGAATCTGAATGCCGGATTCAGTGATATGCTGGCCCTGCAACAGCTGGTACAGGGCGCCGATCTGGTAGGAAGAAAAGTCGTCCTTCAGCCATCCCCTGACGCGGCCTTGATCGAGGGAACGGTGACGGCCATGAGTCGACAAGATCAACAGCTGGCGATCATGGTCGATGGTCAGCGTTTTCTGCTGGATCAAGTGGTAGGCGTTGTCCAATCTTGACTGTGTGGATCCCGAGTTTCTTCTTGACAGAACAGGTTGACCCCACCGATGGCCAGTTCCTTTTTTACAGGAGTGACCGGTCTGCACTCACATCAGCGCTGGCTCGATGTGTTGGCCGAGAATTTGGGGAATCTCAACACGACCGGCTACAAGGCACAGCGCCTGTTGTTCTCCGACATTTTGAATCACAAGATTCGCGCGGCGGGCGTTCCGGCGGAAATGATCAGTGCGACCAACCCCGCGGAACTCGGTATCGGTGTCCGCGTCGCCGCGCTGGACAATGTGATGCAACAGGGGTCGATGCGCGCCACCGGAAATCCTTTCGATATGGGAATTGAGGGGAAGGGGTTTTTTGTCGTCGAGGGAGGAACCCAGACACTCTTTACCCGCGCGGGGTCCTTCACCGTTGATCTGACCGGTTACCTGGTCGATTCCACCACCGGAGGGCGGCTACAGCGTTTTGGTACGGTGGGTGAAGGAACCGAGGTGAATCCCGCCTTTCAGGTCGCCAGCGAAACCGACATTCGGATCGATTACGGTTATGCGATTCCTGGTGTCATGACTACTGAAATTAGATTCGACGGCAATCTTGACGCACTGGCCACGGGCCCGCGCCGTGAACAATTGAGTACTGCCAATCCCCTGGCAACCGGTGGCGCCCCTGCAATCACATCCACGTTGCTCAACGCACTTGACTCAAATCAGCAGCCCTACATGACAGGTGATTCGATTCGGATTTCGGGTACCGAAGTCGATGGTACGGACATCAGTGCTGTCTTCCCAGTCGGTGCAAGCAGTACCGTGGATGACCTGCTCACAGCAACCAGTAACGCGTTTACTTCGGCGACCGCGTCACTCGATAGCGCTGGCAACCTGATCCTGTTGGCAGATGAATCGGGGCCGGCGAGCCTCGCGCTGGAGCTGGTCGACAGTGGCAGCAATACGGGTAGCATGGATTTCGACGAACACAGCCTGGCGATTAGTGTGGTAGCCGGCGAGGTTCAGGAGGGCAAAGCTGGTGATACCGTAACGACGTCGATCGAAGTCTATGACGAGGCGGGCAGCGGGCATGTGCTGCAGTTGACTTTTACCAAGCAAGCCGATCAAGAATGGAGTCTGCGCACGTGGATTGACCCCAACGTGGCGACCATGTCGGATGACCTTGTTGAGGGGATTACGTTTGATGCCAACGGAATGTTACAAGGGATTACCGGCACCGGTAACGGTGACAGCGATGTGGAAATCCAGTTTGCGGGAGCCGGCGCAGCGCAGACCATCTCGCTTGATTTTGGTGTTCCGGGAAGCGCGGCCGCGATGACCCATCTCGGCGGCTTTACCACAGCCACCGCGGCGAGTCAGGACGGATTCGCCACCGGCACACTCAGCGAAGTGGAGACCGATGCGGACGGGACGATCCAGGGAATCTTTACGAACTCACAGGTATTCCCGATTGCCCGGATCGCCTTGGCCAACTTCTCGAATCCGGAAGTCCTGGCCCGTATCGGGCCCAATTTATTTGGGGTCAGCGTGAATTCGGGCGAGGCCGTTGTCAATGCGCCGCTAACTGGGCAGAGTGGGTCCATTCAAAGTGGGATGTTGGAAAACTCCAACGTGGACCAGCCGCTACAAATGACTCAATTGATCACGGCACAGCGAGGGTTTCAGGCCAATGCCCGCTCTTTGACGGTGCAAACCGAGCTCTTGCAAGAGGCCATTAATCTGGTTGGCTAATGCAGGCCCGCTCAGGGGCGGGTAGGGCGGTATTGCGTGCTGGCATTGCTGGCGGTCAAGGCGGCCGCGGCAACCTCTGTGTGGCATAATCTTCAGTTACCCAGCCCCACCAGCCGATACAATCAGGACAGCTGCAGGTAGGGTAGAGTCAAGCTGCGCGGGCGGCGGTGCCGATTGTCGGATCCGCAGTTGACCGGGGCCAGTATGGGGGATTGACGCGTGCGGCGCTTTCACTTTCGATTGGCGCGCGTCTTGCGCTACCAGCAACAACGCAAGCGGCAAGCCGAGATCGAGCTCAGGAAAAAG
>CAZITS010000815.1:0-3177 GCA_964542185.1 uncultured Pirellulaceae bacterium | reverse complement strand
AATTCAAGATAAGTCAGCAAAGCGGGTCCCAGCGTCTCAGCATCGGGAAAACTCAGATGGTAACGGTGAACGAGCTCATCCTCAGTTGATTCCAGAATCATCTGGGTGAATTGTTCCAACCACTCCAGCGGAATGCGCAACATCGTATCTGCCGGCCAGTTCGGGTGCAGTTGTTGCGCGGCAAACCGAATATCCCCACCAATCCCAATCATCACGTTACTGCCACTCTGGGGAACATGACTGACGACCTGTTGCACTACATGGCGAATCCGCGTCTCCATCATCTCACGTAATTTGGAGCTGGATGTAGGTTGCGACTGCAGGCTCTTACGAATTCGCTGCGAACCCAATCGATACGTATGGGAAAAATGGACATTCCCATTCTTGACTAACAACACCTCTGTCGCGCCACCACCAACTTCGGTAACCACGGTGTTCGCCGTAGCCAACTCCGGCTCAGCCCAAAAAAAACGCTGAATCCCAGAGTAGGTAATCCGTGACACTTCGGCCTCATCAATGGCCGTGATTTCCAGCCCCGTAGCGACGTAAACGCGATCCAGGAATGCCAGACGATTTTCCGCCTCTCGAACGGCGCTGGTCGCAACAACTCGAATGTTCTTGTCGTCAACGATCTGATATTCTTCGAGCTTGCGACGATAACGTTTTAGAGCACCGACGCATTCTTCGGTAGTTGTTTTGCGAATACGTCCCCGTGTAAACGCATCCTTTCCCAAGTTCACCGTTTGAGTCAGTGTCTCCAGAATCCTGACACCGTGCTGGTCATCAATCTCTGCAATCGCCATCCGTATTGAGGTCGACCCCACATCGATTACCCCTACCGATCGGGGTGGATGAGTTTCGGTCGCAGGCAACTGGTTGGGATTAGAGGATGGCATAACGCAATGCATAGTCGAGGAACGATTCAGGACGCAGAGCGACGAAGCTGACGTGCCCAGGCGGCGGCTCCCAGGACGGACGCATCATCTCCTAGTTCCGCTACGACAGTATGAAACGAATCCGCAAAATGCGGCAATACGCGTTTCACGGCAGCCCGGTGAACGGTATTCACGAAAATGTCAGGCATCGCTTCGACCATGCCTCCCCCCAGGACCACGCAATCTGCAGCAAACAAGTTCACAAAATTCGCGACCGCAATGCCGATCTTGGCGGCCGCGTCTTGCACGATCCGTTCAATGACCTCGTCACCGGCCGCGATCGCTTCGGCCAGAACGCCACTGCGCAACTCTGGCAGGTCGGGGTCAACCATTTCTAGTAGCTGCGGAGTCTCGCCACGAAACGCAGCCTTCGCGACTTCGGCAGAAATCGCCAGACGACTGGCCTCCGTTTCCAGGCAGCCGCGTCGCCCACAACCACATAGATGACCACCTTCACGGACCTGCACGTGGCCTATCTCCATACAACTGGAGGCCTTACCGTGAACAATCTGCCCGCGGTAGACACAGCCACCACCAATGCCTGTGCCAGGAAAGACGCCCAAGACAGTCTGTGCCCCGCTGGCAGCACCAAACTGGCTCTCACCATAGACGCCAGCGTCAACATCATTGAGTACGGCCACCGGGCAATCGTACTCAGATTCAAGTTCCTGCTGAACCTTAACGTTCTCCCAGCCCAAATTTACTGCTTCCAACAAAACACCTCGTTCCATATCTACCGGACTCGGACAGCCAATACCGATCCCGGCCAGATCCCGCCGCTTCTTGTCTGCATCCACAAGTGCCTGATCGATCGTCTTGACAATCCGTGCCACCCCCTCTTCCTGGCCAGCTTCTCCACGTGTCTTGCGGCGCCGGCTGCCGAGTTTCTGTAACTCCGCGTCAAACACACAAGCCAGCATCTTGGTGCCACCCAGGTCAAACCCGGCCCAACACTTTTCCTGACCGTTCATGCCGTCGTTGCCTGCTCTCGAGTTGCTTGCCAAATGCGATCGTGTCACATACAGATTTCTCTGTCAGCGCCACCGCGAAAGGTCGCTCCAATACTGCACGTGGTCATGCCATGCTGTGTCTCAGCGAACGTGTGAACACGATAGCATTACATGAGTTTCTGGTACGCCGCCCACAAACCTGTTGCCAGCATTACGGCGGCCGAAATCCACAAGAATAAGTCCCAGGCTCTCCCCGGTTGCACGCGTGCATCGCAGCGGCGGTAGCGGAAATACAGCGCAGCTCCCGCGAGCATGGGCAACATGATTGACTGCATAATTCCGCTGATCAATACCGCGGCCTTGGGTTCGACACCTAACCAATAAAAAGTCACACACGCAATCGGTAACAACGCGCACAACAGACGGACTCGCCAGACGTGCGCCGCGTCATCGGACGCAGCAAACCCTAATACCCGCAACACATCTGAAAACACACGAGCCAAACTGGCATTGGCCACAAAAAACGTGGAATAGAGCACCGCGAAAGCACCAAACAGAAACATCAGCTGCGCCACCTCACCAAATACCGGACGGTACATTACCGACAGATACCGAATCATTTCTGAGCCCGCCGGATTCAGATTGGTGCGATTGAGGACAGCGGCCCCTAGCAAGTAAAAAGCAATTGTCGCAAAGGTGTAAACCACCATCGAACACCAGGCATCCCACCGCATCACCCGCATCCAGCCCAAGGCTCTTTCCGCCCATTCCGGCGATTCATCACGCGGTCCGGTAAAGCGTGCATACCCTTTTTCCAGGCACCAATAGGGGTAGATGATCAACTCGCTGGCCCCCACACCGATGATCCCAAACGCGCCGAGCGCCGTCGCAATAGGATTGTTCCCGGACCCCGGAGACGCCACGGGTAATCGGAAACGAATGCCCTCGATGATATTCTCCAGGCTGACACCCCAGGCAGGACTCGATTGCAGCATCAGCAGATTCACAATGGTGACCAAGGTAAAAGCACCTACCATGGCCGTGGAAAACGACTGAATCAGTCCGTAACGCCCCACTACCAGCATCACCACCGTTACCGCGGTGATGATGGTCGCCCACCACTTGTCGTCGATTGGGGCCACTGGTTTTTGCACCTTGCGCATCACCAGATAGTCATCGACTACTCCCTGCAGGTTCAAGTCTGCTTCACTTTGACGCGCCGCGTTGTCAAGCTTACTACTGCTGGCTTCCAGTTGCTTGATGTCTTCTTTCACTGAGGCATTTCCCGGATC
>CAZITS010000814.1:0-3179 GCA_964542185.1 uncultured Pirellulaceae bacterium | reverse complement strand
CCAAAACGGAGCCAATCCCGCAGCTGGCGAACGCTTGAGTGGGCTGTAGAAACAGTCACTTCCACACCACGCATCAGACGTTTCATGTCCAATCGCGCTGCGTAGCCTGCCACAGCTTCACTGCAGCAATGTTACGGAATGTCATTCTTGGACCATTACGCGCCAGTATTGTCGACACGATAAATACTGAAAATAGATAACCCGGAAAATCGAGGGCAGAGTGGCTTCCTGAGGGATCAAAGAAACGAACAACATGACCTGGCATTCTCGTCCGACATGGCAGAGCTCTTTACAGTCGCGTACAACTCGCGCCACGCTGTACAGAATCTGCTGCGCAACAGCTCCGGGACACTCGCCCTGGCCGGATCCTCTGATATGGCCACCCAAGCATCACTGTTGACAAATGGTTTTGAGTCACACCATCCTGGCTTGGCGTAGACCACGAATTCCCCGGATCCAGCAGAGGCAACAACCTCGAAACAGCGGGAGAGCCATGCTTTAACGCCCCCGTTCACTTCAGAATCCCTTCTTTTCTGTCGAAAAACCATCTATACTCTGACCTGACGCTACTCCCTGTGGATTTGGGATTCGACCCACCTACTCACAAGAGGGTCTATCATGCGAATTGCCGTGCTACTCGTCTGGCTGATGTTGCCATTGCTGGCGGCGGCCTACCATTACGGTCCGGGACAGAAGCAACTGCAACTGGACCAGGTCGCGACCTGCCTGACTACCGCGCAAACTCATACGAGTGAGGGTGACTGGGCGTCCGCGGTCACCGCCTACGACACGGCGATTGAACTTTTGCCTGCGGGCCTGTCGCAGCAGACAGGGCAACTCCGATTGGAACGCGCCAAAGCGCAAATGCTGGCCAAACAGCTACCTGCGGCACACCGCGAGCTCAAAGCACTCGTCGACGATTTGCAAGACGCGACGAATAAAGACAATTCCACCCAGCTGGACAGGCAACAAGCACGGCGGAAGCTTCTTCAGGACGCGCGAGCTGCCTTAGCACATTCGCAGTACTACATGACATGGTTGATGCGACTGGAAGGTCAGCCACGCGAAACCTGGGAACCGGAAATCGAAAATGCCCGCCAGACGCTGCGACTTCTGCAAGGTCAAGCAGAGCAGGCAGGTGATCTGGCTGCCGTGAAGTCCTACCGAGAAGACTTGGAGTCTACGATTCGCCTGGCCAGAATGGACCTCAGTGAATTGCAGGGACTTCCTCTGCCCAGCCAGTGACAGGGCTGTGCCAGTGGCAAAAGCCGCGGTCGCGGCAAAGGCAGGTCGAAGAATAAAGGTCAGGGGCCCAAGGATGCACGCGGTGCCAGCTCTGGTCCGCCGCCCGACGGACGCGGATCCTGAACGCGGCTTTCTCGCTCTGATTGCAAACGGCGTTCTACGTCTTTGCGCACCCGGTCCTCGGGAACCTGGACCTGATTTGCTGCGCAGTTGATAATAGACCTGGTCGATGGTACGGGGCGTTCCGTAGCCCTGTGTCCCACACCTGTGCCACTTGCCTTTCCTGGAAACGAAGGGGCCAGACAGATACTATGAGAGCCACCCTCTTTCTCTTCCTTGGTTTGTTCGCATGCGACCTGCCCGATTGTCAAGCCCAACAAAAAGCGGCCGGAACGGCGACTGCGATCAAGGCCGTCCCCTTAAAGGTCCTGCCCCGCGCGCTGCCGGCAGCTCTGAATAAGAATGCCCGCGCCAATTCGGCAGCTGTCAATCGGCCGCCAACAACTGGCACCGTCACCTCATCTGCTGCAGGCACGACTGCGATACCTGTACCTGCCGCAGCAACGACACAACAGCATGTGCTCAAGATTAATCGGCTTAAATTTGACCGCCGCCCGTCGGCTATCCTGGCAGCCTGGGCAGCGACTGGCAGACCCGCGAGTTCTGAAGTCCCTCCAGAACCTGCACGCAGCACGGAACGACCTCCCGGCCCATCGTTGCCCGCCACTCCCGCCTCTCCCGCTGCCAGCGTTGATCCCTTCGACGAACAACTCCTCGAATTCCAACAGCAGGTGACGCTCGGAAAATGGACCGAAGTCAGGGCATTCCTGGCCGGCCTTCCGGCTGACGAGGCGAAGGCTTTGTACCGCAAGTTGCTGAGTTCTCTACAAATAGCCCCTCCCCGCGCCGCCCGCACGTTGCCCGCCGTCCCGCGTCCGCCTGGAACTGCTGCGGCCAGCTTGCCAGCGAATGCTCGGAAATACGCAGAGAAGCACGTCTGCTCTTGCGATGATCTGCTCGCCCTCGCAGCCTGCGCACCAATCGCTCTGGACGATACTCTGATCGAACTGCTCGGAGGTTTGCTGCGTCATTCCCTCGCTACAGGGAACTCCATGAGCACATTCCTGGAGCGTTTCCGCCTGGAGACCGCAAAGCAGGCCCCCGTGGCAACGCTCAATCGCAAGCAAGTCGCACGTATTCTGTTCGCTGCAAACCGTGGCCTTGACGCGGGCGAATTTCTACCGAGCCTGGAAGAGTCTGAGACCAACAACGACCTGGCGGCTTTGAACCTGTTGAGTCAATTTCATCTGGCGCAGTACACAAACGATAAAACGACATCGCAGCTGGAACTTGCCTGGAGGGCGACACAGGCCGTCCTGGCAAAGGCCGGCCAATCCACCCAATACCGCGAAGAAATGGAAAAGGCGTTACGACGCGCGGTGGATGTCGCTCCTCAGGTACGCGATGAACTTGGCCAGCAATGGCTGAACAAGAGCTTTACTGGGAATCCTAGTCGTGGCATGGACATTCTGGCGTCGATCGGCTCCAGCAGCGCGCAGGCATTACAGCGCAGTTGGAAAGACGCCGACACACGGGTCAAGGGACTGGAATTGCAGACTACCGCGGTGGAAGCGTTACTTGCCTCCGCACCAGAACTCGCAGATCGCTGGCAGCATTCCTTGACACTGCTGGCACAAAACTGGCTGCGGGAAGCCGAGATCAGTTACCAGTTTGACGAATCTACAAGTCGGAAGGGCCAACTCCAACGCGATCAGTTCGGCAATTTCTTCTACCGTAACCAACGGCAACGCACAGCATCACGCATTGCTTCCATACCAACCGGTGATCTCCTGGAGCTACGCCCCGGAACACACTGGCTATCCCTGGTCGACGAGGGTCCCCGCGCTAAATTCGCGATGCCCAGTGCCCAGCTG
>CAZITS010000813.1:0-3182 GCA_964542185.1 uncultured Pirellulaceae bacterium | reverse complement strand
GGGCGTCTGGCCTGCCTGCAATTGCTGCAGCATCCGGGGACTGACGAAATGGGTGATGACCAGAGCGGCATGTGGATTGTGCCGGAGCGCCTGGCGGATAATGCCCTCCATTCCGCGAATACATTCCCGCCGGGCATGGCCGGCGTCGCCGTCATCGTTGACGGCGTACTCAATGAAGAACAGGTCCACGGGCCCGTGGTTCAATACATCGTCCTGTAGGCGGAACGCGCCTGTGGTGGAACAGGTGGAGGCAATGCCTGCAGCAGTAAACTGAAATGTCGTCTCGGGGAAACGTTTCTTTAGACTTTCGCAGACCATCGGCCGGTACCCGTTCATTTCGGTAATCGAACCACCGATGAACGCCACGTGCCCTCGTTTTTCGGTCGTGAATCGTCGCCGCGCATGATCCAGATTACCGCGGCGGCGTATGTTGCTCAGCGTATGCTTGAGAATGAAAGACACGATGGGTCCGGGGTCTTTCAGGGCGTGAGGGTGGTGCCCAACCCCCGCCTTATGGATGACCTGGATGGAGCCGCCTAGCTTCTGGTAGCGAGATTCAATCAACGCCGTGTTTTCTTCGACCGGTACGACCACGTCAGCGTCCCCCACAACGTGGAGCAATGGCACACCAGCGCGTGCCAGCGGGGCGAGCTGGTCGACGGGATTTCCACGGTAGGCCAGTGCTTCTGCCTCGGTCAGATCGTAGGCTTGCAGGCACTTGTTCCAGGCGTCGCGACTGCCTTTGCCAGTGCCCCTGCCCCCCGGCCAGCTCTTGAAATCGCAGACCGGTGCATCTCCGTACAGACATGCTACTTTTTGCGGATTGGCAATCGCCCAGTTGTAGATGATCAGCCCGCCGCGGCTCATTCCTTCCAACGCGGGTTGGCGGGCAAGTCCGTGGTGCTGAGTCATACGCTGGTAGAAAGCATTCCAGTGGGCCACGGCCTGTGGGCTGCCAAACAAACCGGCGACGTCGCAGTAGGCGATATGAAAACCTTCTCGGAGGAGCGCGATATCTGCCTGCGGCTGGTGTCCGAAAAACCGCGCTCGCCAGACCCAAGGTCGCCCTGCAGCGGGGGAACGTGGCGTCACGACCCAGCAACGTCGGCCATCGACAGAAAAATCGTAACGGGTAAATCCCATCCAGTCCGATTTGTTGCCACTCCACGGTTTTTCGCTGTGACCCTGGGCAGGCCCCGCCGCCACCGTTCCGAACAGGAGTAACAAGCAGCAGACAGACCGGAGAGACATTCTGTGTTCCTTTTGAGAGTCGCCTGGACCAATAGCTTACCACCAGCCTCAAACTGCACGCGCGGTGCCGGCGAACATATTCTTCTGGGAAATCATGTTAGACGCGGTTGTATGGTTGCCTCTGATGCCATGCCACAAAAAGTTTCCTGCAGGCAGGTGTGATCGGACTAGCCACGGATGCGATACCCGATACGGGCAAGCAGCTCGCGAACCCGTGGCCGATGATCGCCCTGCAATTCAATCCAGTCGTCTTTAAGGGTTCCGCCGGCACCACAGGCATCCTTCAACTGCGTGAGCAAGTCGGGCAGCTCGTTTTCCTCCGGCGGCAGCCCTCGGATGGTGGTCACGAGTTTCCCGCGTTTGCGTTTTTCCAGGGCCAGACGCGCCGTTTGTTTGGCTGGTGGCGTCAGTGTTTTACCCGGCGGCGGGCACTGGCAATCCTCTTCCAGTTCGTTACAGCGGTCACAGCGCGGTGGACGGTCCCAGGCAGTTCCCTCAAACAGTCTCACGAAGCGTATCCTTTGATTCTTGTCGACACGAGATGGCAAATGGTGGGAAACGACGTGCGTTCCCAATACGAAAAACTCAATCCGAAGAACAGGACTCGCCCCAACTCGTGCGCCGTAGTTGCCCCCGTGGGCATGCTATTGGTATCACGGTCAAGCGTTGAGTATAAACGAGAGAGTCTTGGCGGCGAAAAGACTTCCCAGCATGGGCGCGTCCCTGCGGGCCTGGAATGGCGCGACCACCTCGGTGATGTGACACACCTGCCGGGTTCTGTTTGTTGACGTTTGCCATCCTGGAGTTGCCCTGGCCATCCCTGGTAGCCACCGGCTGATGAAAATGCTCGCTGAGCAATGAGGGCCCGTGCCGGAGTTGTGGAGGTTCGGACTGAAAAAAAATGATTCCGTCGATGAATCCTGCACAAACCAGGTTTTTCACGAGCAGGAAATTGAACCGGGCGATGTCATTCTGGACAGCTCTGGCTTGAACGGTCTCTCGGCCAATATCTCTGGCACGCCGCACGCGGCCATAAATATCAGCTGTCTGCGAGCGTAACCGTCGCTTGTCAGGCCAGCTCGTTGGTCAAGCAAACAGGCCGCGCACCCGCTTGCCTTCGACCAGCGGTCGAGGTCGTCCCGCCGTGTCATAGACCATTGTGCCGGGAGCGTAACCCAGCGCGTGATAGATGCTGGTCACAAAGTCGGCTGTGTGTACCGGCTTGTCGACCGGTTCACCCGCGATCTTGTCACTGGCACCGTAAACCTGGCCACCGCGAATACCGCCCCCAGCGAGCACGGTACTGTACACGTTGCCCCAGTGATCGCGTCCCGCATTCTTGTTGATCTTGGGGGTGCGTCCAAATTCACCCGTCCAGGCGACCAGTGTTTCATCGAGTAATCCGCGGTCGTCGAGATCTTCCAACAACGCGGAAAACGCCTGGTCCACGGGGGGCATTAGCAGATTCTTCATCAACTTGAAGTGGTTGAGGTGGGTATCAAAATTCTTGGTCGAGACCAGGTACATCCAGGGTACCGTGACCAGTGGGACACCCGCTTCGACGAGCCGTCGAGCGACCAGACAGCTGCGGCCGAATTTGTTGTCACCGTAGCGCTCGATTGTGGCCGGTTTTTCTTTCTCCAGTAGAAAAGCGGACCAGGCGGAGGAAGACTCCAGGACACCGAGTGCGCGCTGCTGTGCCCGGCGATAAATCTCGGTGTCGTCAGACAGTGTGTTGCTGGTTTGTTGTTCCAGTTGCCCGAGCAGGCCGGCGCGATCGCTGAAACGGTCCTGGCCGATGTCCTGGTGCGGTATAAAGGCGGGTGGCAACGTGCCGGGGTTCCATTTCTCGTCGATCAGGGTCAGCGGATCATATTTCGGTCCCAGATAACCGGCATGCTGGCCACCCCAGCGAAAGTTGTTTTGGTCCC
>CAZITS010000812.1:0-3185 GCA_964542185.1 uncultured Pirellulaceae bacterium | reverse complement strand
TGTTACTGTCAGCCAATGAGTTTTTCTATCTCGATTGACCAGCACCGTTGCCACCCGCACTGCCATGCATGAATCAACTCGCCGCCGTTTCTTGAAGTCCTCCACCAGTGGACTGATGGGTGCCGCGTTATACGATCGTCTCTGTACTGCCGTCCGCGCATCCGAGGGTTATGCCCTCGCTCCATCGCGTGCGCATCACCCACCCCGTGCCAAACACCTGATCGTCCTGTTCCTCACTGGTGGATTTTCCCACGTTGACACATTTGACCCCAAGCCAGTACTCGCGCGCAATCACGGAAAAACGGTGGCCGCCGAGTCACTGCGGGAACAAGTGCCGCTGCCCCTGTCAGGTTCGCCTTTCCAATTTGGTCGCCACGGTGAATCCGGTCTGCAGATCAGCGAACTGTTCCCACACCTGGGGTCGGTCGCCGACGATTTGTGCGTCATTCGCACCTTGCACACAGACATACTGGAACATTTCCAGTCGGTGCTGGCTATGCACACGGGATCAGCCACCGTTCCGCTACCGAGCCTCGGATCCTGGTTGAGTTATGGACTAGGCACACTCAACCAGAATCTGCCACCCTACGTCGTTTTCTGCGAGCACTTGCCTTATGCTGGATCGCAAGTCTGGGACAGCAGCTTCCTGCCCCCCCACCACCAGGGCACCCGCATCCAACCAGGCGACGAGCCGGTCGCCAACCTGAAAACGCTGGCGCCGTCGGCACGTCTGGTGGACCTCGAATTTGAAATGCTGCGCAACGTCAACGAGGCGCATGCCGCAGCCCGCGCCGGCGATCCTAATCTGCGTGCACGAATCAAGAGCTTTCATACTGCGCAAGGCATGATGCGGGTGGCACCTGAGATCTTTGATTTAGCAGGGGAATCACAGTCCACACTCGATCAGTATGGTGTCACCGCTGACGATAGTTCCTCGTTTGGCTGGCAGTGTCTGATGACGCGCCGGCTGATCGAACAAGGGGTACGAACCGTTGAAATCATCGACACAGGCGCCGGTGACAACTGGGATTCGCATTCCAACATGCAGGACCATCGCCCCAAAGCGCTCCGCGTCGACCAGTCCATGACTGGCTTGATCCGCGATCTCAAACAACGTGGGTTGCTGGATGAGACACTGATCGCCATTTGCACCGAATTTGGTCGCACACCCTGGGATTCAGGGCCGGGCCGGAACCATTGGCACCGCGCCTTCAGCTCGCTGCTGGTGGGAGCCGGTATCCAGGGCGGAACTACCTATGGCACAACCGACGAGATCGGTATGCTGCCCGCTGAAAACCCAGCGCACGTCCACGATTACCACGCTACGATCTTGCACCTGATGGGTCTCGATCACACACGTTTAACCTACCGCTACGCTGGACGTGATTTTCGGCTGACGGATGTCAGCGGACGTGTGCTGACCGAAATCCTCAGCTGACGGACCACCCTGACGCGCCATTCAACCTGGTACCCCCAACTCGTAGCACGCTGCCCGAAATCACAGAGACGTCTTCATGAACCGCCGCATGCCACGTATCGCAATCAGCCTCCTGCTCATCCAACTCGCGGGTTTGAACGCCGCAGAGAAACAAGCCCCGCCCCGGGGTGAGTGGCGCGCGGCGCAACTCCTCAACCACTGGCCCGTCTCTCGGGGTAGTGCCCGGCAGTCGATCAGCCAGAAGCAATGGGTGGTCGCAGCGCCGAACGAATTTTACCGAGGCCTTGATTTTGGCAACCGGCCACGCACGATCGACGAGCGCGGCGACGTGGAAATTCAGTGGGCTACGGAATCGCAGAACAACTACGCCGCGGATGGCCTGCGAATCGTCACACAAGGACGCGGGCTGCGCATCCATCCCATCTACCAGCCAGAAGGCCCTGACTTGCTGCTTACGGGTACGAGCCTCGGCATGACTCCGGACATCCCGCATGCCCGTATCGACTTGTCTGACTTGCCCGACTTCGACGCCCGGGCAGAGAACATTTACCGCATCCAGTGGCAGACCAACGCGGACCGTTCGTTCAGTTTTCATTTGAGTGTCAATGGCAAGAAGGTGGCGGAGCTGCCAGGCGAGTTTGAACCCCGTGAACAAATGGCAACGCTCAGTCTGGAATTCCGCACGGGCCCGCAGCGGATTGGACGCTTGCGTTGGAAACTGTTTGAAGGGGGAATACCGCAGAAGGAAAAACCACGTGTGTTAACCGAGCACCCACAATTGCTATTCGACAGCCACCTGGTAGAAACCTATCGCAACCTGCCCCGCACACTACACCAGCCGGTGATGCACTCGGCCAACCCCGTATTCACCTGGAAACACCCCTGGGAATACGCGGCAGTCCTGCTGTGGGGAACCGTGCTATTCGATGAGGAGGACCAGCGATTCAAAATGTGGTACATGACCTGGGGAAATGAGGCGGGTGGCGCTCTGCCGGGCTATAAAACGCCCGTCTGCTACGCCACGTCAGTCGACGGCCTCAAGTGGGAACGTCCCCAGTTTACGCACTGCCCGTTCCAGCTACAAAATCCCACGGACCCCGACGGCCCACCGCGAACATATCCGAAGAACAATATTGTCTTTAATCTACCGGTCAGCGCCGACGGAATGGACTCACCGACGATCGTCAAGGACGTTCGCGATCCCGACCCGCAGCGACGTTACAAGATGAGCTACTGGCACCGTCTGCCAACCGGTACGGGGATTTACCATGCGCATTCACCCGATGGAATCCACTGGACCCACATTCCACAAATCGTCGCCCGCACCGGCGATCGCAACACCTTCCACTGGGACCCGTTCCGCGACAAGTGGATCACCGTCTCCAGACCCGCCGCGTCGTTTTACGAATATCAGCAGTTCGGTAAACCGAACCGTGATTTCGTTCGGACGCGTGTCGACTTCGAGCCTCGAGACCGACTACCGCCGACTGAATCGACGGATATCTATAGCTTCCCCGTGATGAATTACGCCGGGATGCAAATTGGTGTGCCCGAGTTCTACGGCCGCGGCACCACGAACCGCTGGGTCTCCTACCTGGCCTGGAGTCACAATGGAACCGCCTGGACCATTGATCCAGAGCGGGTCCCTTGGATGCCCTGGAGCAAGCGAGCAGGTGATTTCGACAGTTGGCGTCGCAATATCCACAACGGCGGTGTAATCCGCCGCGGCGACAAGCTATGGATTTAT
>CAZITS010000811.1:2873-3186 GCA_964542185.1 uncultured Pirellulaceae bacterium | reverse complement strand
CTTGCTCCGCTTGGACAGACCGATTGCCTCAACATTCCCTCGTCCCCTGCAGCGAACCATGCCACACCGTCAACGACCGTATCGTCCCGCTTGCCACAGACTGTTTTCACTGTCGATCGCGATGTTCAGCATCCTTTCTGCTGCCAGCGCGGCCGACCTGTCAGTGGGCGACATACGAAACTGGACCATTACCGTTTCCAGCACACCCATTCCATCAGAGACTTACGCCGCTAAGGAATTCCAGCACTATCTTCACCAGACTTCGGGAATCCTGCTGCCTATCCACACAGCAGCCAAAGCGGCTGACCAGCAG
>CAZITS010000811.1:0-2863 GCA_964542185.1 uncultured Pirellulaceae bacterium | reverse complement strand
ATTTTCATCGGCCCCAGCAAAGCCCTCCGCAGCAGTCGGCTGGGCTTTACCATGGAGCAAGAATACGCACCAGAGGAACTGCGGATCGTCATCACCGCGAACAACATCGCCATCCTTGGCGGTCGGCCACGCGGCACGCTCTATGGCGTCTATACGTTCGTCGAAGACTACCTTGGTATCCGTTTCCTGACCGCCGACGTAACCCACACGCCGCTCGTCGCCGCAGGCCAGACACTCCCCGCGAGCGACCGGTCATACGCGCCGCCTTTCGCCTACCGGAATTATGCCAAGAACGAAGTCAGCAAGGACCCCGCGTTTGCGGCGCGGCGTCGTCAGAACACGGCCAGCCAGTACGCCCCCCAGAGCCAGCGCCTGGGCGCGCATTTGGGAGGCGAGGCCCGCGGCGGGGTGTTCCTGCACAACAATTTTCTCTTCCAACTCTCGTTCCGGGACCACCCCGAATGTTACGCCCTGATCGATGGGCAGCGCAGTCGCCTGCAGCCTTGCCTCACGCATCCGTTGGTGGCCCGTACTGTGACTGCGCAACTACTGCAGAATATCGACGGTTTCGCCCAGGGAACCACGATCCCACTCGCACAAAACGACAATGGCGGTGTCTGCACCTGTACACGCTGCATCGCCGTGCAGCGCGAAGGAGACGCCGCCGAAGATATTCCTGTGGTGAAAAAACCCCTGGGCGTTGACCCCAAAAAGATACGTAACGGTTCGCCATCGGCGGTGATCCTTGATTTTGTTAACCGTGTTGCTGCCGACATTGCCAGGCAGCGACCGGACTTGTGGGTGGGCACCGAAGCTTATTCGTTTTCCATGATGCCACCACGCAAAACCAGAGCATTACCCAACGTCAAGGTACAAGTTGCAACCTATCACTGCAGTATCCTCTACGGCCTCGACGACTCGCGCAGTCCCGACAACGTCGAGTTTGGAAAATATCTCGCCGGCTGGCGCAAAGCGTGCGACCACCTGCTCATCTGGCACTACGACATGAATCCCCGCGAATACTGGTTACCGTTCCCCAATCTGCGCGCGCAGCCGGCAAACTTCAAGACTTTCGTCCGCAGTAACGGCCGTGGCATCTTCATGCAAGGATGCGCTGAGAACACCGAACTCAGCGATCTGCGAGCCTACGTAATGACCTCACTCATCTGGGATCCATCGCGCGACATCGACACCCTCATCGATGAGTTCCTCGCGTTGTACTATCAACAAGCTGCGCCGCCGATCCGACAGTGGATCGACCTCTTCCACGACCAGGCCCTGGCTTCTGGGAAAATGAGCAACATCAATTCGCCGGCGCGAGGATATGGGCTCGATGCACCTTTAGGAGAGAAAGGCATGCGTCTGTTCAAACAGGCCATGGAACTGGCAGATACGTCGGAACTCAAACGTCGGGTTGAGAAAATTTCTGTGACCGCGTTGCGGCTGGCCGTAGAACCTGTCTGGTGGAATGCCATCGAGGCACCACGGCGGGCACGCATTCTGAAGACTTCGGTCGCAGCAGAGCAAGTATCGCTCACCTCTGCCGAACTGCAACGGTATCGCACATTGGTACGTAAACTGTTCGCACTGGCCACTAAACACGGCATGGCCATGTACTATGAAGGCGGCAAACTGGAACGAGCACGCAATGCAATCCGCGGATATTACGGACTGCCAGACGGAGAGTCGCTGTGATGGAATTCCAGAGGACACCTCCCACCTGCTCACTCACTCGCAGGGCACAACGCAGCCAGCTGGCCGGCCAACTTGTCGTCGCGTTGCTCGTCTGGCTCCACTGTCACAATGCGGACACCGCCGAAACCCTGCTCATCGATCCCACCTTCCGCAGCGTCCACGAACTGCAGCGTGAACTACCGGATCGCGGGTGGTGTTGGCAACGTATTCAGTCGCCCTGCCAGGTGAACACAAATCCAGAGTTAGCCACTGTAACGCTTGGTGGTGGCAAGGTATTCCTGGACTCAGCTCCAGTCGCCCTGGCCCCCGCGACAGAACACCAGTTTCAAACAGGCGTTTCCGGCAACGCCCATTTTTCTATCGAACTGCTCGTTTGGAAGGCAAGTGGCCTGCCCGCGTCACCCCATCGCATGGTCCTGCACAAAGCGGCGCCATTGTTAACAGGCACACACACGCTCCGCGTCAGTTTCCGCACACCTGCCGACATGTCGCTTGCACAGATCCGTCTGGTCGCGGCACAGGGCACTGCCATCATCCGCGCACCCTCTCTCAGCGTACGTGTCGGCACGCTGCTACTTTCCCTCGACGCAGCCCAACCTGGCCCTCGTCCCACAACACACTGGCGAGACCTGAGCGGACGCAACCGCGACTTCACGATCGGTAAAGGCGTCCGCTACACAGCGGATCGACCGAGCTATGTTTTTGCAGCTAGTGGCGCGCGGTGTTGTGGTGCCCTGCAAGATGCCGCAGCCTTCGACTTTGAGACCGACACGGTTGCGGGTCCCGGGAACGGCGACGCGTTTACCGTTGTTTTCTATGCCAAACTGACCGACGGCCTCTCCGGTCCAGGAATCGTCAATAAACTTGCCCCGTCTCCACAACGCGGCTGGTCAGTGGGCCTGATCATGGATGAATTTGGCCTGGATCGCGTGACCACCTTCCAGCAATCCAACGGCGAGCAACGTACGATCAACGGTTTTCCCGGGCTGGCTGGCCAGAATGACGCACGTTTGAACGTGAAAGACGGCCATTTCCACTGTTTCACCGTCCACCTCACTGGAAGCGGCCAGCGTGATGGATCGGTTTACGTTGACGGCAGCACAGAATCCCTGGCGCTGGCAGGTTGGCCCTTTGGCGACCTGTCAACAAGATCGATTCGCAACACAGC
>CAZITS010000810.1:0-3192 GCA_964542185.1 uncultured Pirellulaceae bacterium | reverse complement strand
CTTGTTTTGGACCCCATTTCCCGTTGCACGACCTGTTGGGGCTCCTCGTAGTGATACGCTCGGCAGGCTTGAGCCGTGCTCAGCCGTTCACCCAGCGCCTTTATGCTGACCTCAACCCCCTTGAGTAGTGACGGCTCATCGGCCCAGGCATAGTCAACTTGCGGAGTCGGAGGAATACGTACCAGGTGGATGATGACGTCACGTCCGGATGTCGTCTTTCGTTCATAGACAAGCCGCTTCCACCACAGTTCTTCTGCCGAATTCACTTGAACGTCCTGCTCGACAAACTGTGGTGTCACGGCACGTATGTCGCGTGCCCAAATGAACCGCGAGTACCGGGTCATGAACTGCATGCCGGGCCTGTGACTGGGCACAAACGACGACGCCAGGTGGGACTGGGTCGCGATCAATAGCGACATGACATGGTTCCACGCCGGCCAGCCCCATTTCGTGGCTCCAGGTTCCTGCAAATCCACGCCCGTATTGGCATAGCCAATAATGTGGCTCGCTCCGTACTTCTGGACGTTATGGTCCCGACTCCGCAACCGATCACGGAGCAACTTGCCGTAGTCGTCTCCTGAGAACCCCTGGTGCTCATCAAGCAGCATGACATTTTTGGCATCCGTCGCGACCCGGAGGTTGTCGTCGCGTGGATCGCCCTCCACGCCCGTCCCTCGCCAGATGGTAATGCCATGCCGCTTGGCGAAGTCGCCCGTGGCACCTTCCAGCCCCCAATTCATCCACGTCCCGAAGTAGGGGTCGTCTGCCTTGAGAATCTGATTCCACAAGCGGTGGTTGCGGGCGTTCAGGTCCACGTAGTCGTCGTACTTGCCCGATGGCACATTCCGTTTGCCCTCGAAGTCGAATCCCGCCCACACGCCGAGACAGCCATCCCAATAGACGCCACCAAATCCCCACGACTTGGCATACGCCTTGATGCGATTGATGGCATAGAGGACCGCATCCTTCCTGGCCATATTCATGTTGACGTGCTGCCAAGGATGAATCTCCCGGTCCAGATACGGCTTGATCTTCATCGCCTTCCGCTTCGGCCCCACCTCCAACGGTGACGCCAGTTCCATAGGGTTGGGATAACCACCATAGAGCGTGTCGACGGCCGGTTGACCGTTGGGGTCGTACAGCAGGAATTCTGGATGCTGCCGAGCCTGCTCGTAGCCCATCTGACCGTCAAACGCACCAATCACGTAGAACGTGCTAAGAATGCCCTGCGTCTTGTTGAACGCCATCTGGGCTTTGCGAAACTTCTGGTTGATGCGGTATCCCGTCTGGCCAGTGATGTACACTTCCGCCTCGAATGGCTCAGCACCCAAACCGGTCGGCTCATGGGCGAAATAGTGCGTCTGGTTGAAATAGAAGATGTGCGGATCTTCGTCCCAGTACTTGCCTTTCACCTGGTAAGAATGCTGGTGAACTCGAAAGAACTCCCTGGCAACCGCGTAATACTCCTGCCACCTGTCCAATCGCTTCCCCTGGTCATCGACGAATTCCACCTCGACCGCGCGGCCATACGTTTCCGGCCCTACGTTATAGGTGAACCTCCACTTCCGGGTTTCACCTGATTTGATTGTGAACGACTTCTCTTCCGCTAGCGGGCGCACCGCCCCCAGGTCAACGATCATCTTCGCTCGCACCACGCCAGTCACCGTATTGGCCGTATGATTGACCAGCGTTGCAATCGTGTTGGCCGGCTCGTACTCGTTGTATCGCAGCTTGTTGGAGCGGACGTCAGTGATGGTGAGCTGACTAGGGCGAGGTGCTCGCTTTCCGGGAAAATACGGTTCCCCACGCTCCTTCAGGCTGGTCGTTTTCAGGGCAATGGCCGACCCGACGGACTTGCCCGCCAGCCGATTCAGGACGCGTGTCTGGACAATCATCTCGTTGTAGTGAGTCGCCTGGACAGTCTTGAGGCCCTTCGCCTCCACGTACGGTCGCAAGGATTCGATGTATTCACGTATGGGTTTGAGAAGATGCGCTGACACGCGGTCGTCGGCAGCGTCAAAAGCTTGCACAGCGGCCCGATAGTGTTGCAGCCGATCGGCAAACGTCTCATCGCCCACAACTCGCTTCAAGGACTCCACCAACGCGTTTTTGCCATAAAGACGATTCTCTTCCGCGACAATCACGTCCAGCGCGGGATTCGAGTCGAGAATGTCCACGTCATCAAAATCAACTGTCCCTTTGAGCGTCTGAAACAGCGGGTGCCCTGTCAATTCATAGTTGGGCTTCTTCATCAGGTACCGATACCGGACCCACTCCTTGCTATTGATCTCGACTTCCAGCGGCGCCATTCGACCGCCCGGCAGGATTTGTTTGTGGTCATCAGACAACTTGTAGGCCATCAGGCCCGCTCGCAATGTTCCCTTTCCTTTAGCCCAGAAGGTCAGGATCTGCGAAGGCTTGAACGGCTTTCCCCAATAGCCATTCACATAACCTGAATTACTGGCGGACAACCGACAAAACGCGTCGTTACGTCGCCCTCCCATTCTCGGGAATTCGACAGTAACTCGTGAACCTTGCCCACCCCAGGAGTGCGGCCAATCCTTCGCATCAGGACACTTCCAACCCTGCTTGCGCATTTCGGCTACCATTTTCGCAGTCAGGGTCGTGCCACGAGCTTCCTGAAAACTACTGTTGCGCACTTCGACGCCAGGCAAGGTTGTTGTGGACAACGCCAAATGCAAACAGACCAACACCGCGACCGGCCAACGACGCAAGCTTGCTTGGAAACACATCACTGTCGGCCCTCCTTCGACCAGCCAAACAAATTACGAACCAACGGAAACCATCCCTTCCAGTCCCACCAGGCAACTTCCCCTTTACCAGCCAGCCCAGTGGGGCTCAGCGTCAACGTGGCCACCCGCCCCTCGCCATAGCGCCCCAGAATGAGCGTCGGTTCCGACCCTGCCTTCAGAACAACACTGGCGTTCGATTTCGGTGTCACGAAGTGATGCCAGAACACGCGTGGCATCTGATCAAACTTGACCCCCTTCAGCAGGGGATGCTCTGGCTGCTCGCTGACCAACTTCCAGGACTTTCCTTTGCCCGCCCACTTGAGATCAAATGGCCCTCGCAATCGCACGGGAAGAACATCCAGGAAACGAGACCCCTGAAATTCCCCGTTACCGAAAGCGTACGGCCCTCCCGCGACAAGCAGGCTGCCTCCGTGCTCGA
>CAZITS010000809.1:0-3200 GCA_964542185.1 uncultured Pirellulaceae bacterium | reverse complement strand
CGCGATCGATGCCATTGTCATGGAACAGCTCGCTCTGGCGTCTGATCGGGACCTGTTTTCTCCTGCCAGCCTGGCTCTCGAATCCCTGCCGCAACGTCAGGGCAGCTCTCGCAAGATCCATGTGATGCGCGGCTTATGGCACGATTTTTTTGGTATTGAAAAAGCGCTGCCAGCCAACACGACGTGCACCAGTTCCTGGGAAACCATCTCGACAGCCCAGGCGGTCCAGCCCGCTGAGTTTCCCGCCACGGTCTCCGCGTTACTGGAACATGACCTGGTCGCGTTGCTGAACGTCTCCGCGGACTCGCTCGGAGCGGTGCGCCGCAAGAACCTGAGGGAATACGTACTGCGCGGCGGCACCCTGTTCGTAGGTGGCGGACCCCGCGCCTTTGGTCACGGAGCCTACGCGAATACCCTCCTGGCGGAAATCCTGCCAGTAGAGAGTTCCCGCCTCGATATGCGACACCACACGCAAACGGACACGTGGATTCAGCCCGCCGGTCAGGCACTGCGGGGTGTGACTTCTTTTGATGGCCAGCCCGCCATTGGGTTTTACCACCAGACTCGCGCCAAGCCAGACGTCGAAGTGCTGTTGCAGATCGATCGAGACCCGCTTCTGGCCCGCTGGAACGTGGGACATGGTGTGGTCTACGCCTTCACAGCGACACCCTGCGGCGAATTGACCGCAGGCACTCCCTGGTGGGAGTGGGAAGGCTGGCAGCAAATCTTGCAGCACGTGCTGGGTACCGTCATCCCTGAAGACGCACCCCCTTACCAGCCCGAGGCCACGAGCGCCGCATCACTTCTTGGCAAGCTCAGGGGAACACGCGGACTGGACCTTACGGACGCAGCCGGCGCGACGATCCCACCGCGCACCAATGCCGGAGTACAGGTGACAGCCGAGGGCCTGGACTGCGGTTACCGCCAACCGAAAGGGGCAGCGGGAATGCTCTCCTACCCGAGTGGACTCTTCCAACCAGAGGGATCGATCAAGTTCACGATCACACCTGGCTGGGAGACCGACCTGGCATCACTCGATGAATCGGTCCAGCTCTTCTCAACCAACTCGGTCACGCACGGCGGCACGTTTCAAATTTACGTTTACGTCCATTCGAGTGAAAACTACGCACTGGTGGTACACGTGCAAACGAATGACATCAACCAGGATCAGCCCCGTGGCCACAGCGCCATGTACGCAATCAAGCGCGCGCCGGTCGGTAGCGGCAATAGCCTGCTCAAGACTTCACTCTGGAAGAAGGGACAACCACGCACCATCGAAGTCAGCTGGTCGCCTTCCCAGCTCATCGTCAGCGAAAACGGCGAACAGATGGCCGTCAGTAATTTCGCACCGGAAATGGACTTGAGTTCGTTCTCCGGCCCCGTGTTTCTCGGCGGTAGCGCTTCGGGGCGACTGGCACGTGTCCTCCTCAAGGATATAGAAATCCGCAGCCGTACTCCGGCGAACAAATAACCACAGGTTTAACGACTGATTGGTGAATACCGACGACTGCAAAATTGCCGGTGCGTCACTTCCCGGCTACTATGGGCGTGTATCACGCGCAGCAGCACGAGCGACCACAATGAACATCTCCACAGCTGTCACCCGGACTCCCAAGTGGTACCTGCCCATCGTTATCGTAGCACTGTTGTGGAATCTCTTGGGCTGCCTGTTCCTGGCAATCGAACTCTTTGCGCAAGATGCGGCGATCGCATCCATGACAGAACCGCAACAGGAGTGGGTACGTTCGACACCAGGATGGATTTATGTCATCTACGCAATCGGGGTGACGACTGGGGTCGCCGGCAGCATTGGACTCCTGGCCAGAAAAACCGCGACGACCACCTTGTTTGCCATTTCACTGGTAGCCGTCGTTGTGCAAATGACCTACACGATGGGAATCGCTGGCGGATTTGAGGTCATGGGACCCAGCGGGCTGATCATGCCTGCTGTGGTGGTGGTGATAGCCGCGTTGCTGTTCGGGCTTTCCCGCTTCGGCAAAAAAGCTGGCTGGCTCAGCCGTTGACGCCTCCAGCTCACCCCGTCCGCACCGAATCGCCAACTGCCGACCGGTGTGTGACGATTCTGGACCGACACCTCGTCGCAACTGCGATAGCGTGGCCTCGTCACGCAGATGCAAAGCCGCGTGTCATCAACTGAAAATATCGTGGACGACGCGACACCCCTGGCCGTCGGTTAAGGTTTGCTCACGACCGTTGTGTTTGAATGTCAGATCCTCGTGCTTCAGCCCGAAGAGATGAAGCAACGTCGCCTGAAAATCATGGTGACTGACTTTATCGACCATGGCGCGATGGCCAAAGTCGCAGGTCGCGCCGTAAGGCTCTCCGGTGCGAACCCCGCCCCCGGCCAGCCATAAACTAAACCCCTCGCCGTTATGGTCGCGTCCCCCGACCGCCGGGACACCTTCGCTGACCGGCAAGCGGCCAAACTCCCCCCCCCAGTGCACCAATGTCGAATCCAGCAACCCCCGCGCCTTCAAGTCCTGCACCAGCCCCGCGCTCGGCTTGTCCGTCTTGCGGCAGACTTCAGGAAGTTTCTTGCGCATTTGGGTGTGTGAATCCCAAGGCTGACTGGGAAGAAACAACTGCACAACGCGCACACCACGTTCAACGAGCCGTCGAGCGATCAGACAGCGTGTCCCGTATTCGCGACTGGCGGGATCGTCCAGTCCGTACATTTCGTGCGTCTTTTTGGTCTCACGCGCAATATCAAGTGCTTCCTTGGCCACCGTCTGCATCCGCGCGGCCAATTCGTAGGAAGCAATCCGTGCCTCGAGATCCGACTCACCAGGATGCCTCTGCACGTAGTCGCGATTCAACTCCTGTAGAAAATCCAGATTCTGCTTTTGCAGTGTTCCCTTCAATTGTGGTGGAGGCTCCAGATTCAATATCCGCGGCTCCTGGGAGCGCACCACCGTCCCCTGATAAATCGACGGCAGCCAGCCATTCGACCAGTTACGGATATCCAGTGTCGGGTGCCCGCCCGGATCGGAGAGTACGACGTAGGCCGGTAAATTCTCGTTCTCCGACCCAAGACCATAAGTGAGCCAGGCTCCGAACGCGGGACGCTCCGGACGCGTCGACCCCATCACTAACTTGCGGATGGATGTGCCATGATCGTTGGTATCGGTGTGCATGGATCGAATCACGCAAAGATCGTCAACGATCCCTGCTACATGCGG
>CAZITS010000808.1:0-3222 GCA_964542185.1 uncultured Pirellulaceae bacterium | reverse complement strand
CCCACCGATCTCCGCAACGTTCTTCCAACCACCGCGCCGCGGTTGTCGCCCGGCTCTCCGGACTGGACCATTGTCGACTCCCTGGCAGCCTACGGTGTCGACAGCTGGTCAAACGGGTTCTTCGGTATCTCACCCCGCGGCGACGCCGAAGTCTACCTGGATCGCGAGGGCCAGCGTGTTTCCCTGGGCCTTCCTGGGATTGTGGACGAAGCCCAACGCCGGGGCCTCAACACTCCGCTCCTGCTCCGCTTCCCCGATCTTCTGGCTGCACGACTGGACCGACTCAACCAGTCCTTCCACAACGCGATGCAGCGGTGCGACTACCAGGGCTGCTACCGCGGCGTCTACCCCATCAAAGTCAATCAACAACGCCAGGTTCTCGAAGAGGTGACCCGCTGTGGAAAACGCTACCACTTCGGACTGGAAGTGGGCAGCAAACCAGAGCTGCTGGCGGCCCTGGCTTACCTTCGCGACCCGGAAGCCTTGCTCGTTTGCAACGGCTACAAGGACTGCCAGTTTGTCGATCTCGCACTTAGCGCCCAGCAACTGGGATTGCAAGTCATCCTGGTATTGGAGATGCCCGGCGAGCTGGAGCTGATCCTCAACCGAGCCGCGCGTCTGGGCGTGACCCCGGCTCTTGGAGTGCGCGCGAAACTCGCTACCCGGCACGAAGGGCAATGGTCACGATCGAGTGGGGATGGCAGCGTATTCGGTCTCAGCGCTGAACAAATATTACAGGTCGTGGAGACGCTGCGTTCGACCGACAACCTTTCGTCACTCCGCATGCTCCACTACCACCAGGGATCCCAGATTCCGGATATTCGAGCGATCCGCGACGCGGCCATGGAAGCGTCACGAATCTACGTGGAACTCGCACGTGAGGGTGCGCCAATGGGCTTGCTGGACATCGGTGGCGGGCTGGCTGTCGACTACGATGGCTCACAGACCAACACCACCAGCAGCCGCAACTACGGCACCTTGGAATACGCATTTGACGTCGTCGAAGCGATCAGTACCGTCTGTGCCGAAGCCGGTCAGCCACATCCCGACATTGTCAGCGAGTCCGGGCGTGCGCTAACGGCATACTATTCGGCCTTGATATTTAATGTCCTGGAAGTCAACCGTTTCCATGCTCCCACCTCTCCTCAAACCGTCAACACGCCGTCGCATCAATTCCTCAAGAGCCTGCACGCGGTCGAAACACGACTAAACGATCACAACATGCAGGAATGTTACAACGACGCAGTCTATTACCGCAGCGAGCTTCTGGCACTATTCAATCACGGGCGGATTACGTTGCGTGAGCGGGCCCATGCAGATTATCTGTTTCGTGGGATCTTGTCTCGCCTGCAACGTCGCCTGCAAGGCCTCAGCCATGTTCCGGAAGGGCTGGAGTCGCTTCCCGACTTGCACGATGTCTACTACGGAAATTTCAGTATCTTCCAATCACTCCCCGACAGCTGGGCAATCGACCAGTGGTTTCCCATGATGCCGATTCATCGCCTCAATGAAAGGCCCACGCAAAACGCCATCGTGGCAGACATCACCTGTGATTGTGATGGAAGACTGGATGATTTCGTTGTAAATGGTCAACGCCGCACCAGCTTGCCGCTACACACCACCGACTCCACGACTCCCTACCACCTGGGTGTCTTTTTGGTAGGTGCGTACCAGGAAACTCTGGGAGACCTGCACAACCTTCTTGGCGACACCAATGTGATCAGTGTACAAATCGCCGAAAACGGCCATTCGCTCACACACTGTCGTGGCGACTCCCTCGCCGAGGTGCTGGGCTATGTTGCCTACGACCCTGACCACCTCGTTGACCGCGTTCGCCAACTCGCCAACTCCGCGGTTCAAGAGGGAAAGCTGAACAGCCAGCAGGCGACAAACATGGTCGCCACTTACCAGCAGAGCCTCAGCGGCGACACCTATTTTTCCAGCTAATCGCCCACATTTCGGCGCAGGCGGTTGGTGTCGTCACCCGTTCAAGGAAGACCGACCGGGACGGTATCCCTGCCCGGCCTGATGCCGGCTCTGCCGCTTGCCTTTCCCCTTCTTTTTGCCACCACTGCGTTCCCGCTTTTTGCTGCCACGCACGGATCGGTTCGCTCGATCCCGGCGTTCCTGGATTGCCTCGCGCGGTGGCTTCTCGGGGATCAGACAGTCACAACCCGACCCGATCAAATCCTGCCGGCCGGCCTTTTCTAAAGCCTTGCGCACGTCAAAATAGTTCGCCGGTGCAAAAAATTGCAATAGTGCTCGCTGCAGTTTCCGATCGCGCAGATGCTGTGCCACATAGACCGGCTTCCGTGTAAACGGATCCAGACCGGTGTAGTACATGGCCGTCGCCACATCGAAAGGCGCCGGAATGAAGTCCTGGACCTGGTCGGGGCGATACCCACTACGCTTCAAAAACACGGCCAGGTCGATCATCGCATTCAGATCGCTCCCCGGATGGCTGGCGATGTAGTACGGCACCAGATACTGATTTTTCCCCGCGTCGCGCGACTCCTTGTCAAACGTTTCCGCGAATTTCTCAAAATCATCGTTGGCCGGTTTGCGCATCAGATTCAACACGTTCTCATCCGTGTGTTCTGGCGCCACCTTAAGGTGCCCACCCACGTGGTGGGTGGTCAAATCGCGCATATACTCTGGTGAGCGTCTGGCCAAATCCATGCGAATGCCGCTGGCCACAAAAACCTTTTTGATGCCTGGGGTCTCCCGCGCACTCTTCATTAATTCAATCAAAGGTTCGTGGTCGGTGTCCAGTAACTTGCAGATTGTGGGGTGGATGCACGACTGGCGCCGACACACGGCTTCCACTTCCGGTTTCCGGCAGCGCATCTGGTACATATTCGCGGTAGGTCCGCCAATATCACTGACCACCCCCTTGAAATCAGGGTCCGCAGCCATCCCATCAATCTCTGACTGAATCGAATCCTGGCTCCGGGACTGGATAATCCGTCCCTGATGTGTCGTGATCGAGCAGAAAGTACAGCCGCCAAAACATCCCCGCATGATCGTCACGGAGTCCTTGATCATCTCGTATGCGGGTATGGTCTCCTGATAACTGAAATGTGGCTTGCGGGTGTAAGGCAAACCATAGATCGTATCCATGGCGGCCTGCGAAACAGGCAACGCAGGTGGATTTGCCACTACGGCCTGGCGGTCACGCCACTGGCTAACGCGCCGCGCGTTGTGCGGATTCGTCTCGTTGTG
>CAZITS010000807.1:0-3230 GCA_964542185.1 uncultured Pirellulaceae bacterium | reverse complement strand
CGCTCTCTGCGGACCAGATCGTGCAGGTCGAGAAGTACCTCGAAGGGAAATACGGGCGTTCGACGGAGGCCATGAAGGTCAGTGAAAACGAACGCAAAGCGGCGCTCAGTCCGTCACAACGGACGGCGCTCGTGGATCTCCAGAAGGAGATCACGGATGTCGAGGGACAACGCAAAACCGTGGGGCGGCTGCAGGCGTTGTACGACGTGGGGCCACCGCCGGCGACACGCTTGTTGGAAGGTGGCAGCTACCTGTCACCCGGAGAAACGGTGCAGCCGGGTTTGATTCGCACGCTGAGCCGTTCGGATCGTGATTATTTCCAGGAGTTCGCTGGCAAGTCATCCAGCGGACGTCGCACAGCGCTGGCACGCTGGATGACAGATGCGGAAGAACCGGCCGGGGCCTTGTTGTCTCGGGTAATGACGAATCGCATCTGGCAGCACCTGTTTGGTGAAGGGATTGTACCCACCTCCGAAAATTTAGGTCTAAACGGGTCGGTACCGACGCATCCGCTGTTGCTGGAATGGCTCAGTGATGAGTTTGTGCGCAGCGACTGGGGCGTCAAACAGATGTTGCGGAGGCTGGTGACCTCCACCACGTATCGACAAGCATCGGTCGGTACGGTGCCGCCAGGACATCCCGATCCAACGAACCAGCTGCTGGGCCGGATGCGTCTGCGACGTCTGGACGCCGAAGTGATTCGCGACTCGATTCTCGCCGTGACGGATCAGCTGGACCGGACCATGGGGGGCCCGCCGGTGTACGTCAAAGCGGGTACCGACGGTTCGGTCACGATCGATGCCAGCAAACTAACGTCTCCGTCTGCCGGCCAGCGACGGAGTGTCTACCTGCTGCACCGACGGAATTACAACCTGTCGATGCTTTCCACGTTTGACCAGCCGCTGATTGCCACCACGTGTGCCCGGCGTAACCCGGCCGCGGTGGTATCCCAGTCCTTGATGATGCTCAATGACCGGTTTTTGTTCGAGCAGTCGGAAAAGCTCGCCGACCGCGTGGTGGAGATGTCGGGGGAATCACCGGAGCAGCGCATCAAGGCCGCATTTCGCCTCGTGCTGGCTCGTTTACCCAATGACACCGAGCTGGAATTTTGTACCTCGTTTGTGCAGACCCAGAAACGTAAATATCCCCAAGACGCAGATCAGCAGGCACTCGTGCAGCTCTGCCATACCTTGTTGAACACGAGTGAGTTCCTCTACGCGGAATGAGACAGGCCATGTTAGCTGGAAACGAAAGCTTTGCTCCGGTTGGATCGGCGACGACGCGACGATCGGTGTTGCAACAGACGGGGCTGGGGATCGGGTCGCTGGCGTTGAGCCACCTGGTGCAGCAAGACCGCGCCCGCGCTGCCGGTAGCGGATCATTCGACTTGCAGCCCAAGCCGGGGCATTTTCCTGCTCAGGCCAAGTCGGTCATCATGCTGTTAATGAATGGCGGGCCGAGCCAGATGGACTTGTTCGATCCCAAGCCAGCGCTCAATAAGTATGCAGGTCAGAAGCACCCCGAGGACGTGGAGAGCTTTCAGCCCGGCAGTGAGCAGGATATCGTCAAGGGAACGACGTTCAAGTTTCAGCGATACGGCCAATCGGGACTTCATTATTCGGCGGACCTGGTGCCTCATCTGGGGAGTGTTGCGGACGACGTCTGCCAGATTCGCTCGATGTGGAGTGACAATAACAATCACCCGCAAGGTATGCGGGTGCTCAATACCGGAAAAATCTTTCTCGGTCGCCCGACGTTGGGGTCATGGGTCAGTTACGCGCTCGGTTCCGAGAACCAGAATCTGCCCGCGTACATCGTGCTGCGTGACCCGGATGGCTACAACAACGGTGGCACCACGATTTGGACCAATGGCTGGTTGCCGGCAATGTACGGTGGGTCGGAAGTGCAATCGAAGGGGGCGCCGGTATTGAATCTCAAGCCGGCGGTCAAAACGCCCGCCGGTGTGCAGCAGACGAACCTCAGCCTCCTGGCGGCGCTCAACCAGGAACGGCGGAAACGCTATCCAGAGGATTCTCGACTGGAGGCGCGGATTCAGCACTACGAGCTTGCCGCGCGGATGCAACTTGCCGCGGAGCAAACGCTGGACGTGTCGCGAGAAACCGCATCGACGCGGGAGTTGTACGGTGTCGATCAGCCGGAAACCGATGGATTCGGACGCCGCTGTTTGATGGCACGGCGGTTGGTGGAATCGGGAGTTCGGTTCATCCTGGTGACCGCTCCCATTCAATACGGTGGCATGCCGTGGGATCACCATGGCAGTCTCGATCGGGATATTCCCAAGATTTCCCGACAGGTTGACAAACCTTCAGCGGGGTTGATTGCCGATTTGAAACAGCGTGGATTACTCGACGAGACGATCGTGATCTGGAGTGGAGAGTTTGGACGACTCCCCACGGGCCAGCGCGGTACCGGGCGCGACCACAATCGGTTCGCCTTTACGACACTGGTGGCGGGAGGTGGTTTTCGAGGCGGATATGCCCACGGGGCCACCGACCCGTTTGGGTACAAGGCGGTGGACGATCTGGTCAGTTGCCCCGACCTGCACGCGACCCTGCTGCACCAGCTGGGTCTCGACCATGATGCGCTCTCATTTCGACATTCCGGCCGCGACGAGACACTCACCGATTCGCCGGTGACCGAGGCACAGGTGGTGACGGAGTTGTTGCAAGGGCCGTTGCGGGGCTAGAAACGGTGGGGATCGTCCCAGGGGTGATCCGCAGGTGGGAAAACGCCGCAAATTCGCGGTAAAACGGCGGGCGGCGGCGGGGGCGAATTGGCTCGACATGAACTCGGAAGGTACGGTATGCTAGAAAGGCTTTGGGGCCTGGCGGAGGCATCACAGTTGGATGCGTGGCAGGCGTGGAAACCGCGAACTCAGCCAGTAATCGAATCACATAGACACAGTCAGGTGACGCATGGACAGGTTTGAATTGAACCGGCGACAGGCCCTCATGGTCGGTGGGATGGGCGCGCTTTCCCTGGGAATGCCAGGAATGGTGATGGGGAGTGACGAACAGGATGCCAGCGGCAATGCCGTGGCGGCGGAAAAGTCCTGCATCTTTGTCTTGCTGTGTGGTGGACCGAGCCATGTCGATACGTGGGACATGAAACCCAACGCGCCGGACACGATACGGGGCCCCTACAGTCCGATCGCCACCAAAGTACCCGGCATGCGGATCAATGAGATGCACACCGGGCTGGCGCAGTGG
>CAZITS010000806.1:0-3243 GCA_964542185.1 uncultured Pirellulaceae bacterium | reverse complement strand
ACCAGAGACTTTCCCGTTGATGGTGCCGCTGGTGAGGGCTTCACCAACGCCGGTAGCGCACAGGGGATGTCACCGGCGCTGGTCCAGAAGTATCTGCAGGCTGGCAAGCAGGTGGCCGACCATCTGGTCTTATTGCCCACGGGAATTGGTTTCTCACCACACACCACGCGGCGCGATCGTACCGATGCCCTGATTGCCAGTCTCCGCGCCTTCTATCAACCCTTTACCGATGCCAGCGACGGCGCCGCGGCCACCGGCCAGGCCGTCCGAGTTGACACCAGGCAAGGTGGGCGTTTCCCGGTCGAACAGTATCTGGCCGCCACACTGGCAGAACGCGAGGTGTTGCGTTCCGGGCGCAAGTCCATCGACGCCGTGGCGCGAGAGCGTCATCTCAACAGTCGCTACCTCAAGCGTCTCTGGAAAGTACTCTCCGCCAGCAACCGCAACATCCCCTCGATCGCGCTCGACCAGATTCGCGCGACATGGGACGCGGCATCGCCAGAAGAGGTCGTCGACGTCGTCAGGCAAGTCGCCCGCTGGCAAGCTGCCCTCTGGACATACAATTCGATTGGTCATATTGAACGAGTCGGTGGCCCCAAAGCGTGGTTGCAACCCAACTCGCGCACGGCTCCTCAACAGGAGTTCCAGCTGAAACTCCCCGATCGGATTACGGGCGATACGATCACGGTCTACTTGAGCGGGACGGACGCCGGCGACGGCAACGAGCACGATTTCGCCGTCTGGGAAAATCCGCGGCTGGCAGGTAAAGACCGCCCTGATCTGGCACTGCGGCACGTGGTCGGAATCCAAGAGCGTCTGCTCCAGCTGAAACAAGAAATGCTGGCCCACACAACCAGCTACCTGGCAGCGGCGGCGGCGGCCCTCGACCGCAAACCAGACGATCCCCAGCCGGACCTCACCGACCTGGCGGCGAAACACAAGATTGATGCTACGGCACTCAAGGCATGGCTCGGTTATCTGGCGATTCGGGTCGCCGAGCCGGTGCAAGTCACCGGACACTTTACCCGCAAGATGCTCAAAAGTGGCGCCTACGACTTTGTCAAAGGCTGGGGCTCGACAGCAACCCCCTCCGTGATCGCCAATGCATCCGATCAAGAAGTGCGTGTCCCGGGCATCGTTCGCCCACGATCCGTTTACGTGCATCCATCACCAACGCTGTTTGCCGCCGTTGGCTGGCAAAGTCCGATCAGCGGTGAAGTCCGCGTCGAAGCCCGTCTCGCGGATGCCCATCCGGAGTGTGGCAATGGCCAGCAGTGGTTCGTCCAGCACCGCTCGCGGAGTGCGGTCGGTACCCTCGCGAAGGGTGATTTCGGCACCCGGGGATCCGCCACCCTGCCAGCGCAAACAATCACGGTTAACAAGGGAGAACTGGTTTCACTGCTCGTCGCCCCGCGGGACCAGAACCATGCCTGTGACCTGACGGAGGTCCAGCTCGTGATTACCGAGACCCGCGCACCCCAACGTGTCTGGAATCTCGCCGCGGACGTCTCGGGAGATATTCTGGCCGCCAATCCCCACGCCGACAGCCATGGGCACGATGGTACGTGGCACTTCTACAAGGGTCCCGTGGCAGAGATCGATTCTACTGCTCCCCCGCTAGCTGTGATCCCGGCAAATTCACTGCTCGCCACCTGGCGCAGCTCCCCGGCAGACCGCCGTACCGAGTTGGCCGGAAAAATTCAAACGCTCGTCACGAGTACGCCACCAGCCGACGACAAAGCACCCGACGCGTTGCTGTATCAGCAGATTCGCGCGCTCGCGGTCACGCCCGATCGCATCGATCTGCTGCCCGACGTGCGAGTCGACGACCGCTTTGGCAAGCACCCCCTGGGCCATGCCGTCAAACCAGCAGATCTCGTAGTGCAGGCCCCCCAGGTGGTAGCGTTTGAGATTCCGGCTCAGCTCGCGGCCGGTCGAACGCTCATCGTCACCGGTCGCCTGGATCCTCAGCACGGCCAGGAAGGCAGCGTCCAGTTGACCGTCTCAACCCAGCCACCCTCCAGCGACCTCGCGCCCGAACACCCAATACTCATCCATAGCGGCAGTCAGGCCCAACAGCGGGTCGAGGCGCAATTCGCCGCGTTTCGAGCCTTGTTTCCGGCATCACTCTGTTATTCCCGGGTCGTCCCCGTCGACGAAGTCGTCACACTGACCCTGTTTTATCGTGAGGACCAGCACCTGCAACGGTTAATGTTAGACCCGGCACAAATCGCTGAACTCGATCGGTTATGGGATGAACTCTTGTTCGTCAGTCAAGAACCGTTGGCCTACCAGGTCGCGTTTGAACAGATCCGGGAGTTTGCCACCCAGGATCGTCCCGACCTGGTCAAGGCCTGGGCACCACTGGTCAAGGGCGTCGAGGCACGTGTGGCTGCCTTCCGCACACGCCTCGTCGAAACCGAATCGATTCATCTCCAGTCGTTGCTGGAATTCGCAGATCGCGCCTGGCGGCGCCCATTGACCACGGCAGAACGGGAAGCCATTGTCAGTCTCTACCGTCAATTGCGCACGGCCGAGCTCCCACATCCACAGGCTCTGCGGCTGACGCTGGCCCGTCTGCTGACGTCCCCCGCCTTTCTCTATAAACGCGAACAACCGGGCCCGGGAACCGAGCCGGGCCCAGTCTCCGATTACGAACTCGCCACGCGGTTGAGCTACTTCCTCTGGTCTGCTGGACCGGATGCGTCTCTCCGCCGTGCAGCGCAAGCAGGGCGTCTCACGGACTCCCAAGAACTGCTCGCGCAGACCCGACGGATGCTTGCCGATGACCGCATTCGCCGGTTGGCGATCCACTTCGCCTGCCAGTGGCTCCACCTCCGCGGCTTCGACGAAGAAGCGCAAAAAAACGAAAAACTGTATCCGGACTTTGGCACACTCCGCAGCGCGATGTACGAAGAAACCGTGCTGTTTTTCGAGGACATGTTTCGGCAGGATGGATCGATCCTCGATTTACTGGATGCGGACCACACCTTTGTCAATGAACCCCTGGCAAAGTATTACGGGATCGACGGAGTGCAGGGCCCCACCTGGCGGCGCATCGAAGGGATGCGGGCCCGCGGCCGCGGAGGTTTATTGGGCATGGCCACCCTGCTGAGCAGCCAATCGGGCGTCTCACGAACCAGCCCCATCCTTCGTGGAAACTGGGTCTATGAGACACTGCTGGGAGAACGCCTGCCACGTCCTCCCGCAAATGTTCCAGTGCTCCCCGAGTCCGTCCCGGAT
>CAZITS010000805.1:0-3250 GCA_964542185.1 uncultured Pirellulaceae bacterium | reverse complement strand
GCGGCGCGCGCCGCCAGTATATCGCTCAAGTAGAGGCCTGCGGCGGCCAAGGCACCGGCCTGGAGAAACTCACGTCGTTGGACCGGTCCTCGGCAATCTCTGTGCTGCATCATATTTCTCATCGGTTCAGGGCCCAGAAGAGATACTGGTATCTTCGGAAAGATTGGTCCGTGTGGAAACAGGAAACCGCAAAAAAAACTGCCCCACTGCGATGTCGCTGGTGCCAGGATGGGCTGACACCCGGTGAAGGCTTGTTAGTATACCACGACCAGCGTGGGTGCGGTTTCCGGCCCGTTGGTCAAACGGGGAACCAGGTAGGTGGTTGGACATCAGACACTCGGCCCGACTCCCTGGCAAATCCAGCCTGCTCCATTTACAGCGCGCCTCTGGTAAGTCAGAATTGGCTCGCAGTAATGGCGGGGGACGCGCCTGCCGCTTTCGCCCCACTTCCAACTGGAGTCTGACCCGATGAAACGTATTGGCTGTTTTGCGCTGTTGGTCCTGTTTTGTGTCAACGGAATTGTGACCGCCGACGAGAAAAAGGATGACGGTTGGATCAGTTTATGGGACGGGAAGACCTTCAAGAATTGGAAGGCCAGTGAGAACACCAAGAGCTGGACGATCAAGGATGGCGCGTTTGTGGCTTTTGGTCCCCGTAGCCATTTGTTCTACGTCGGGAAAGAGGCGCCTTTCACGAATTTTCATTTCAAGTGTGAAGTGATGACGGGGCCTGTCTCCAACGGCGGTATCTATTTTCACACCAGGTATCAGGAAGATGGCTGGCCCAAGTTTGGCTACGAAGCCCAGGTCAACAACACGCACGGTGATCCCAAAAAGACCGGTAGCCTGTACGACGTCAAGAACGTCTTGAAAGCGCCGGCCAAGGACAACGTATGGTTCACCGAAGAGATCATTGTGAGAGGTCGCAACATCCAGATTGTGGTCAATGGCAAGAAGGTTGTCGATTTTACCGAGGCACCCGATCGTAAGGCGGGCGCTGATTTTACCCGCAAGCTCGACAAGGGAACGTTTGCTTTCCAGGCGCATGACCCCAAAAGCGTGGTGCGGTTTCGTAAAATCATGGTCAAAAAAATTCCCTGACCAGTCACTGTTGCGCAGCGCGCGGACTGGAAATCTCGTCAGAGGCGCAGCGTCAGACTCGCAGCGTCAGACGCTGGAGATCATTTGCCGGCAGACGGTACGTGCCGCTTGATCCAGCGGGCCAGTGGCAGGGACGCCGTCTGGCCGGCGCTGAGCTGCAGTGGACCAGCGTGGTAGCGGGTTGTGGCCCACCGGTAGTGGCGGCTGAGCGTTTTCTGGTCGTGCGTCTGCAAACGCGCATTGCGCGTGTCACCAATCCACTGTGGCAGCGGTGCCAGGGCGGCTGCCAGATCGTCGGCGTCGAACCAGCGCAGCGCGCCGGGCTGCATTTGGTGGCTGTGGAACTGCGCCACACCGTGACCCAGGGAACGCAGGTCAGCCAGGCCTCGCAGCGCGATGACGGCATGGTAGCGGCCTGGCTCAGAGATGGCTGCAAATTGAGCTGCCCGCGCTGCGTTCAGTCCTTCGCCAAGTACGACGAGGTGGCATCCTTGGAATTCCGGCAGTGCCTGTGCGGCGCTGGCGACGTTCCTGAGCATTAGCGCCCAGCGGCCGATTCGCAGGCTGCCCGACATGATTTCTCGCCGGTCGGTCGCGTGATCGGCTGCCAGGTGCAGTACGTTCAGACCCGTTTGTGCCAGCGCAGACGAACGTGCCTGGCCTACAGACCAATCGTCGGCAATGACCACTGCCAGGTGTCGGCTGGAGGGATTGCGATGTAGCCCCACGGTCGTAGAAAAACCGGGGAGATAGACGCAGCACCCGTCGGCGTAACGTGCTGTTCGTGGGATGGCGATGCGGAGTTGAGGCTGCCAGTTGGGGCGGCTGAAAGTGTGGGCGGTGAGTCGCGCGCTCTGCAGGACACCGTTGCGAATGAACTGAAAATAGTCTGCTGGAGAAAGCTGTTTGCGTCGTGTAGCACGTTGCCGTTCGAGTTGCTGCAGCGCTTCGCGGTTGAGGTCAAACACGGTTTTTGATCCAGGCAGATTGTGGACCTGTCCGCCGGGCGCGCAAAACAAGTCGGCTGCCGTTTCGGTTTTCACAGGTGGTTCAGGATCTGGGACGCGGAGACCTTCCAGGTAGTGTTCGAGAAAGCGGTAGAGTTGCGCGCGGGCAGGTGGCCAGAAACCGTGGGGCGAATCCACGCTGATGTATTTCAGCCGGTCGGCGAAGCCCAGGCGGTCGTACAGTGCGGCGGTTTCCTCGGCGACGCGGGCCATGCTGGCCGGGGGAAACTCCGTGTCGTGGTCATTGCCAAGGATCAGCAGCGGGCGTGGTGCGATGCAGGCCAGCAGTTGTGCGGTTCCAGGTCCGTGGGGGTCGCACATTCCGGGAAACCAGCTTTCCGTATGGAGTCCGCGGTCGCGTGTCAGGTGGATGCTCTCTGCGATCCAGGAGGTCGGCACCGCCACCGTGATGCGGTCATCGAGCGCTGTCAGGTATTGGGTCAATGCACCGCCACCGGAACATCCCGCGCAGGCGATGCGCTCGCGATCGATTTCCGGACGTGTTTCCAGGTAATCCAGGCAGCGGATTCCATCCCAGATGAAGTAGAGGCAAAAGTGGCGTGCGCTGGGCATGCACTGGTATCCCTGGACGGTGTGGTGGTTGCCCGTTCGCTTTCCGTAGGGCTCGCGTTCACCTTGGCCAAGAGGGTCCCAGACACAAACGACATAACCGTTTTTTGCGAGAGTGATAAAGCGGGCCTGGTAGTTGTCGTGGGTGTGGTGTGCTTTGCCCAGGGGTGCATGTCCGATCGGAGAGAGCACCACGGGTAACTTGCCGGTCTGGTTGCTGGGCAGGTAGAGATTGACCGTGACGAAAAAACCGGGTTGGCTCTCCAGCAGGATCTTCTCCACGGTATAGGTGTCGCGTTGGAGGCGGCCCGTACAACGGGCATTGAGTGGCGTACGTGGCGGCCAGGGACCGAGCGTTTGACGCCATTTGGCCCGCACCTGATTTTGGTACTTGCGGAGGGCCTGGAGATTGTCAATTTGGCGTCGCAGCGTTTGGTCGCGGGTGAGTTGAACCTGTTGCCATTGCGCCAGTGATACCGTCAGATCAGGCGCGGGCAGATGCGGCGATAACGCGGGAGAATCTGCCAGTACAGGGCAGCTGAAGGCAAGTACCCAGGCCATGCTGTACAGGA
>CAZITS010000804.1:0-3252 GCA_964542185.1 uncultured Pirellulaceae bacterium | reverse complement strand
CATGTCAACCAACCACGTAAAAGCACCCTGGATACATCAAACAAATCCACAACGCGACCTGCTCGCCAGCGTCATCCGATCCAAGCAACCAAGACCGCTCCACTACGGCGGCCGTGCGCTGCTCCAACGCTTTTTGTCAGCCATACCGTACGAGAAATTGTCGCATGCTGCTACCACGCAGCGGGACCTGCAGTGCGCTGAACATCCCACCTGTCGCCAAGAACTCTGGCACACCATTTGCCGGCCAATCACATAACTCCAGCCTTGCAGCATCCTTGCATCCTCATGCCGCCATTCACGACGCAAGGCTCTCCCAGGCACTCGCCCGGTCACGTTGCACGCCATTTAAGGCGCCGTAAGAAAATTCCACCCACTCGCACACTCACACTGATAGCGTTCATCAAGTTCGAGCATGAGGGGAACCATCAGGTCCACCGCACGCGCGTTCTCCAAAGAGCCGCAATCAATGGGGCGAAATCCGGTCGACGCAATCAGGTCCATCACCGTCTGTCCCGCTGGTCGATCGTCACTACAAACCAGTACGTCGCGCGTCACACCTGCTGAATCTGCAGGCTGGCCCAGTGTTTTCCAGAATGTCGTCTTGTAGGCAGCGACCCAATGGGCACTGGGAACTGCACTCGCATGAACTTCGACGGCGGCAATGCGTCCTGGAGTAATCGCGCCAAAAGGATTGGTGATGTCGACAACAATCTTGTCCGTCAACAAATCGGCGAGGCTACGGATCATTTCTTCCGCAACCTCAAACGGCACAGCAACCACCAAAAGGTCCGAGTCGCGAGCTGTCTCCAACAGCGATCCACCGCGAACTTCTCCCTCGATGCCCAACGCGACGGCACGCGCCTGGTCAGGTGAACGAGAACCCAGGAATACCTCGTGACCTCGGTGCGCGTAACTGTCTGCCAGGCCACGTCCCATGCGTCCCGTGCCACCCAGAATGCCAATCTTCATAGGTAAAGTCCTGATCGAATCGGAATAGTCAACCCTCTAGTGATTTGTCCAGACCACGTTATTTGTACCATTCTGCCCGCCGTGCAGATTCATCCGCCGGACAGATTACATTTTTATCTTCCCACACTTCCTGAGCTTGCGGGGACCCGCCGAAACCGTGCCCCCTTGGAGCGCAATACCAGTTGCTAACACAACGATGCAGCAGAAAGTCAGAGGCAATCACCCTTGCTAGCAAAATCGCCAATGTTTCTAGCCGTCTGACATGCGGCTACCGACTGGCAGATGCAACTCCCCGGTGAGAGCTAAAGAAACCCCGCCTTTCATACGATTCGTCTAATTGAAACAGGTGGTTACCCGGCAATCGCATCGTAACGATCACCTGGCTTTCAGCTATACGGATCCCGGGCTTCTCTCTATGGTACGCGGATTAAACATGCGAAGAATTGGAGAGAGGGAACAGGCAAGTAATCTGCAGAAGACATCCCAGCCCGTACTACGAACGCCTATCGTCCAGATGTGCAATTGGTATCAAATGTCGAAGAAAGACGACTCATTCCAGGTACTTCACAATCTAGCAGCGGATCTCTGCTACACCGAATGAAGCGTATAACGGATTGCGACTCGTTGCCTGGCACTTCGCTTGAAGACGAAAGAACCACTCGACTGCACATTTCGGATTCGCTTCGGTGCTGTCGCAGGTCGTCCTGGTCTCGCACCATTTCAGTTAACCACAAACCGAGTCTACTATTCTAATGCAGCGTGTCACACAAAGTTCCCCTGTTGTGCCGGCGTCCATCGCAGTCACCAACCAAACCAGTCTGGCCTCACGTATTTATCGTGCGCTGGCCGCCACTGCCTGGACCGCCTGGAAATACGCGGACCGCGAAGACGCGGATGATTACATCCAAACCATACTGATTGCCAGATCACTCACGAGCTGTGGTGGATTTGATCATGCTGACCTGGTCATTCGCCACCGATCCCCTTCGGGTTATTGGATCGACTCAAAGGAATTGCACCCAGCAGGTGTCCACCCGGACTATAAGGGACAAGTCGCCAAGCTGCGGCAGAGTGACGATCCCTTGTATCAGGCGACGGATGGGGTTTCCGATGGTGCTGCGATGAAAATCACAGCAGTAGCAGCCCGCTACACCGGTAACTTCACTGACTTGATCCGCAACACGGACCGTATTGCGCAGATTACCCACGCCAGTATCGAGGCCAGACTAGCCGCGGTGCTCGTAGCCTTGCGACTCAGACAAGTGTTCTTGAATGTCACACCCGACGACATGAGTCAACTCGTTGAAGAACTTGCGGTTGCTACAAAAGTCTTGGGTTTTGACCACCGCGCTGACTTCTTTCTCGCGCGTGTCGAAACAGCTTACAGAATTGCCAATCAGTATCAGCAGGCTAGTGACCTGCTGTATCAGCTATGCCGTCAGATCGGCATGGAACATCTGGCGTGGAGCACGCCAGTGACTGCTTGTTTCTGGAGTTTTCATGCCGACACAGATTTCTCCCAGTGGTTTTCTCGCCGACATGAACGCAAGATGTACTTACCGCATCGACTGTGGCCGTTTTCACGGGTCGTACACGGAAGGACACTCAAACGCCATATTCACCAGGCTGATATCCAGCACCTCAAGTGCATTGGTCAATACGAGTCCTACCTTCAATCCCACGGATATCATTGGAGAAAGTCGGTTGATATGGACACGTTCTTGTCAATCGCTATGAGTATTCTGGTGACCCGACATGGATTGGAGTCGATTCAGCATGAAGTGTCACTCGCCGTTGAACAATTTGGCGACGACTTATGGTCGCTGGCGGAACAGCTGGCCACTCCATCTCCGGATAACGCGTGGGCCCAAACGGCTTGAATCGGGCAAGAACAACATAAAGCCGCAGGGAATTACGAGCGACAGCTCGAAATATCACTGCAGCAAAGCGAACTTCAAAAAGACGGGACACTCTGAACAGGATCAGGTGTCCCACATGCGTCTGAATCGCTAAAGATGCCGTCGGATTCGGTGCGACGGACAACGTGAAAACTGGCCCCCTAGGATTTGAACCTAGACTAACTGATTCAGAGTCAGTCGTGCTACCATTACACTAGGGGCCAAGATATACGAAACCAACGACGGCATATCGGCCGGCTCGACATTCACAATTGGAGCGTCACCGTAAGCCCTCCGCCGGCACTGGTCAAGGCCATGTGTGCCCCAACACCCCCGCGTGGCGGGGCCCCAGAACGCACAACTCGCCGTGCAGTGGGCTCACGGC
>CAZITS010000803.1:0-3253 GCA_964542185.1 uncultured Pirellulaceae bacterium | reverse complement strand
CGGGCGTCTGAGCGAAGTCCGCTGGCAGGGGCTACGCGACATCATGCGCCGCGACGCAGGTATTCAGGCGTTGATTGATCAGAGGTTTCGCGAGCGATCTTTGCGAGCGTTTCTGGAAGCTTCACCAATGTTTGAGCATTTAAGGGAGGAGCAGGGTGAATCTCTGAGTGAACTGGCGGACGGTGTTGAACTCAAGGTATTTGGTGATTATGGACGTGCGCAGTCGTTCAGGAGGATGGCTGAAGATTCCGCGGCTGACGGCTTTGCGGATGAACATCTGATAGTACGGGAAGGAGACTACGCCAACGAAATTATTATCATTCGTGGTGGGCTGGCACGCGTTAGCCATCAGTTTCACCATGGCGAACGTACGATTTCGTATTTAGGTCCAGGTCAGGAATTTGGATTGAGTGAAATTGTTGCCAATCACGGTAGTTCGCAACCAGTACCGTTTCAACATTCGCTACGGGCCATGGGTTTCCTGATGGCGGTTGTGGTGCCTGCACATTTAGTGGAAAAGTTCATACTCAAACACCCCGCCTCGCCGTGGCACCGCAAGACACCAAGCGAGCAGCGGAATCGAAAGCTTGCTGCGTACAGGGATGTCGATCAGGGATTTATTGAGTTCTTGGTGGGAAATCGGTTCGTGAATGGAACTGCCACCATGTTGATTGACATGGATCGTTGTACCCGGTGTGATGATTGTGTGAGAGCCTGCGCTGCGTCGCATGACAATAACCCGCGGTTCTTGCGCAATGGACCGATCAATAATGGAATCATGGTGGCGAACGCCTGCATGCATTGCCGTGATCCCGTTTGCATGATCGAGTGCCCCACGGGTGCGATCAGTCGCAAGCTTGATGATGGTGAAGTGGATATCAATGATGAGACTTGTATCGGTTGCAGTTCGTGTTCCAAGAACTGCCCGTATGACGCGATTCGCATGGTCGAGATTCGTGATCATCGGGGGCAGTTTTTGCGCGATCGAACGGTTGCGTCGCGAGCGCCCATTACGAAAGCGACCAAGTGCGATTTATGTGTTGATCAAAAAGGCGGTCCGGCGTGTGAGCGAGCATGTCCGCACGATGCGATGATACGGATCGATATGAATGATGTAGAGACTTTGGCGCAATGGCACAATCAATGACGATCATCCCGTTCTCGGTGCGACGGCGACGCTACAGTGTGGCGTTGATTGTGCTGCTATTGCTGGCAGGAGCAATCAACTTGCTCTTGTCGATAACGCTTCAGCGCACGGCGATTGTCTCAGGCTGGATATTGTTTGCACTGGTGGCTGTGCTCGCATCCTACAATCTGCGGAAGCGTATTTCGTTTTTACCACTCGGATCGTCGTCCACCTGGCTGCAAGTTCATGTCTTTCTCGGCTTGCTGAGTATTGCAGTGTTCGGAATGCATGTCGGCTGGCGCGTTCCAAACGGATATTTGGAGGTGGGGATTGCAGTTGCCTATTTGGTCGTAGCTGCGAGTGGGATTATCGGTCTTTGGATAAGCCGGGTGTTTCCACGGCGACTGTCGGAACGTGGTGAAGAAGTATTCTATTCGCGGATTCCCAGAGTGTTACGCAGAATTCAGGTTGCCGCAGAGCGTGAGGTTCTTGCCTGCCTGACAGATGGAGAATCCACTGCGATTCCAGAGTTTTATTCCGAGGAACTGCGCGCATTTTTTGAACGCCATCGCCATTTTTGGCAACACATGATCCGGTCGCAACGCGGTGAACTGGAGCTCATAAGGAAAATGGAGTTGCACGGAAGGTACTTGAACGAACAAGAAAAGCAGACGATGAAATCGCTTGCTGAGTATGTCAGGGTGAAGAGTGACTTGGATTTTCACTTTTCACACCAGCTGGTTCTCAAGGTATGGCTTTTCATACACGTTCCGTTGACTTACGCATTGGTAGTGATGGCCATATTTCACGTTGTGATTGTTTACGCTTTCTCAGGGGCAGTTCATTGAGCAAAGCGCGGCAGGTCTTTGATTTTGACAGCAGCGAATATGAGCGGCCAAATCACCCGTGGATTTGCGGTCGCGCGTGCGAAGGTACCGCATGCGCATTAGGGCCGTCGGCAGGGGGGCAATGTGGAGCAGTATGCGAGCCGTATCGGGAAGGTGATCGGTACTACTGCAATAACGTGTCGTTGATTTCCAGCCGCTGTGATGAGGGGCCCGATGCGGACGGGAATTGTTGCCACTTGCCGGCCCAATGCGCACCTGCCAAGAAGGCTGGTACGTGGGGCTGCACACGTGGGCAATGTATGGTGGGGCCATTGGCGGACGGACAGTGTTCACAGCACCAGAACGTATGCCGGCCTCGGCGGAGTGTTTGGTCGCAGCGACGCGTCCTGACACTGGCTACCATATCTTTGGTTGTGGGATGCTTGCTGGCCTTGCTTGCCGGCCCCTCACGCGAGGCCGTGGTGTCGCCCGGTGCGCTTACATCGGCGCATGCCGCCAGTAGCTGCAAGGCGTGTCATCTGGCCGGCGCGGGAACATTGTCTGATTGGGTGCACCGCGCATTGTCAGGCGGCCCGGCCTCGGAGCGAAGCGATCAGCAGAGCGAACAAAAATGTCTTGCATGTCACGGTGACCTGGGAGCAGAGCCTTTGAACGCACACGGGCTTCGTCAGGCGCATCTGGTGGGTCTGACGAAGCGGGCAGCCGACAGGGAAGCAGCAGGTTCCCAGGTGCTGATTGAAACCGCACAGATGATCTTTGGCAGGCCGCATCAAGGAGTGGAAAAACTTGCCTGTGGCACCTGCCACCAGGAACATAGAGGCCGCGGACACGACCTGACGGGAATTTCAAATGAGCAATGTCAATCTTGCCATCAAAACACGTTTCATAGTTTAGAGCATGGCCATCCAGAGTTTTCAGATTATCCGTACCAGCGGAGGACACGTATCTATTTTGATCATGTCACACACTACAACCAGCATTTCGATTCCTTTACGAGGATCATGCCTGGTGGGAAAAAGCCGGCTTCCTGTCTGACGTGCCACACGTTGGATACAGCCGGACGGAAGATGCTGGTTCTTGGATTTGATGAAACATGTAGCAGTTGCCACTCTAATCAAATCAAGGATGCTTTGATTGAAGGTATCACGATTGTGGCTGTGCCTAGAATAGACCCTGTTGCCTTGGCGGACGAGCAGTTACCGCTAGGCGTTTGGCCCAAGCATCCCTTGAGTCAGGACGGCTTTGGCCCTCAAGGAGAAATGCCACCGGTAATGACCTT
>CAZITS010000802.1:0-3256 GCA_964542185.1 uncultured Pirellulaceae bacterium | reverse complement strand
GTGGGGTAGATCCACGGCTCACAGCCACACATCCGAACCGTTACGGATTCGAATTTCTGGAGACAATGGAACGGTCTTCGGTGATTGCACGTGATGCCCAGGTGACCGTTCGCCGCGTGCGCTGGCAGGTGCTGGATGGTGTGACAGCCGAAGGGCTTCTGTTGCAGCCTGAACAGGTTCAGGCGGCGGTCGTCGCGTTGCCAGACGCCGACTGGACTCCAGAGATGTTCAGTGGGGTTGCACCGGGATTGGCTCCGCAATTGCAGTTCGCGCAGCGACTGGCTAGATCGGGTTGCCTGGTGGCGATACCAATGCTGATCAGCCGCAGCGACGAGTTGTCGGGAAGTCCCCATGTTGCCTACACCAACCAACCGCATCGAGAGTTCTTGTATCGGCAGGCATTTGAAATGGGACGCCATCCCATCGGTTACGAAGTCCAGAAAATACTGGCCGCCGTTGACCTGTTTTCGCAATGGGCACAGCGCCGCGGGATGCCATTGCCGATTGGCGTGGCTGGTGTCGGGGAAGGCGCCTTGCTCGCGTTGTATGCGGGGGCACTCGACCCGCGTATTGAGGCGACGCTCGTCTGCGGTTATTTCCAGCCGCGTGAAGAGTTGTGGCAAGAGCCGATTTACCGGAACGTATGGGGCTTGCTACGTGAATTTGGTGACGCCGAGATTGCCGGAATGGTCGCGCCGCGTCGCCTGGTGATTGAGGCCTGTGCGGTTCCGGAAGTTGTCGGCCCTCCAGTGTCGCGGCCAGGACGACGGGCCAGCGCGGCACCAGGTGAGATCAGGTCGATCGCCGTCGCACGCGTGCGGAGTGAGTTCGAGCGTGCACAGGTGATCTATAAAAGATGTGCTGCAGAGCCGGAATTGCGTCTGGTAATCAGCGGCGCAGGTACGGGGCCGGCGGGAAGCGCTGGAGCAATGGTGGCGTTTGGTGAGACATTGGGAATTGAAATCGCGCCGGCTGCGCCACCGGTGGTCTGGCAGCGAGTCAAAACAGATGAAGATCCGGAACAGTTTGTCCTCCGGCGCGAGACGCGTCAGTTCGCTGAGTTGCAGCGTCATGTACAGACGTTGCTTCGTCTGAGCCCCAAAGTGCGTGAACGTCAGTGGCGTGTGGATCCGAGTACCGCTGCAGCGTGGCCTGCGAAACAGGAAACGCTCAGGGCATGGGTCTACGACAAGCTCATTGGGCGGTTGCCCCATCCCAGATTGTCGCCGGATCCACGTACCCGATTAGTGTTGGATGAGAAACAGTTTCTGGGCTATGAGGTCGTGTTGGATGTCTTTCCGGATGTGATTGCAGCGGGGGTCTTGCTGCTGCCAAAGGGGATCAAGGCAGGTGAGAAACGTCCTCTTGTCGTTTGCCAGCATGGCCTGGAAGGGCAGCCGATGGATACGATTTCGCGTGCTGCAGGAGTGTACCGTGCATACAAAGCATTTAGTGCAGAACTCTGCAAGCGTGGATTCATTGTTTCTGCGCCCCAGAACCCTTATCGGGGAGAAGACCGTTTTCGCACGATTCAACGCAAATCCAACCCTCTGCGACGCTCGCTGTTCAGCTACATCATTCCGCAGCATGAGCAGACACTCGACTGGTTGGCGACGTTGCCATATGTCGATGCGCAGCGGATGGCATTCTATGGAATCTCCTATGGTGGGAAGACGGCGGTCAGAGTACCGCCGATGGTTTCACGCTACTGTCTTTCAATCTGCTCAGCGGATTTTACCCGTTGGGTGAAAACCATCGCCACAAACGAAGATCGCTATGGCTATGGGTTTACCCGCGAGTACGAGATTGTCGAGTGGAACATGGGGCATATTGCCAGTTATGCCGAACTGGCAATGTTGATGACGCCGCGCCCATTTATGGTTGAGCAAGGGCATCTTGATGGCGGCGCGCCGGTCGAGTGGGTCGCGAGTGAATTCGGGAAAGTGCGGCGTCACTACGACATCCTTGGCTTGGGCGATCGGGCTGAGCTTGAGTTCTTTAATGGGGGGCATACCATCAACGGTCAGGGCACCTTTCGGTTCTTGCATCGCCACCTGGATTGGCCCGCACCGTCACGCTGACAGACAGTTACGTTGGTTTTTCCAGATTGATCATTTCCAGATTGATGTGCGGGAGTTGAAGTAATGTTGCAGTCCGTTCAAGCGTTAAGTTACGCGATCGTCTTGTGTGACGATATCGATCGTATGAAAGCGTTTTACCGTCGTACATTTTCCTTTCCGGTCGATTCGGAATCTCCCACCAGCCTGGCGTTCCGGGCGGGTGGGGTGTTGCTCGCTCTGCGGAAACGAGAACGCGATTACGATGGGCGAGGAGGTGGTGCGGAGTCGCCCGGCGTCCAGTTGGCTTTCCTGGTAGAGCCCGATGAGGTGGAATCCTGCTATCGTCAGCTGGTCGAAGCAGGGGTTCCGATTCTCGATCCACCCGCGGATCAACCGCGTGGTCACCGTACCGTCTATTTTTCCGACCCCGAAGGGAATGTCCTGGAAGTTTATGCTGAGATTGGATAATGGCAACACAGCGAGTTGTGCGCGCGGCAGTGGTTGGTGGCGGCGCATTTGGTGAAAGTCATTTGCGAACCTTAGCGAGTATGCCCGATGTCGAGCTCGCGGGTGTGTACACGCTGGAGCAGGCGCGCAGCGAGGAACTCTGTGGGCGCTATGGGGGAGTCGGCTACGCCACGCTCGATGCGGTGGCCAGCGACCCGGACCTTGACCTGGTCTGCGTGGTGACTCCTGAGGATGCTCATTTTGAATCGTTTCGAGTTCTGGCCGAGCACGGCAAGGCGATCTATGTGGAAAAGCCGTTGGCGACTTCCTTGGAAGAGGCGCGTGCCATGGTGGAGTTGTCGCGTTCGATCACGGCGATGAGCGGCCATTGCTTGCGCTTTGAGTCACGTATTGCTCATGTCATGGCCGAGCAGGATCGCTTGGGGCCAGTGCGCCACATGAGCTTCCGGAACAAACGCACCCGTAGTGAAAAAGAAGTTTACGGTCGCGTGCATCCGGCTTACGGGATCTTCTGCCACGATATTGAGCTGGCCAATGCATTCGCCAGGCAGCCGTTCGATCGCGTCTGCGCGTTGGAAACCCGGTTTTCCGACGGCCAGGTTGACGGAATGAACATTCTCATTGAGTACCCAGGAGGTGCCACCTGTTCGATCGAAGGGGGCTGGTATTTGCCCACGCAGGATGGTTTGGCGGAAAATGACCGATGTTCGCTGGATTTTGCAGGCGGC
>CAZITS010000801.1:0-3260 GCA_964542185.1 uncultured Pirellulaceae bacterium | reverse complement strand
TTGCCAATCTGCAACCAATCGCGGCGTGTCAGTCCATCGCACAGGCGCGTCGCTGAGCCGGTCAGATCCAACACACCAGGCCTCCTGTCTCGAACGGGACTGCGGGAATCGGCTACTACGATTCGCCCTCGCTATCTTAACCTTGCTGGGTGGGCACGCTCAAGTGAATCCTGTGTCGGAGGGGCCACGCGGTCGCCTGGTGTGGCGGGTGGCACTAAGCCAGCAGTTCCGGGCGTACGACACCGCTGCCGGCGATGGGATGCGGACGTTGCAGCGGATCGATGAGATTGAGGTGCGGATCGATGCCCAGGAGATGAAAAGTGGTCGCCAGAATGTCCTTCGGAGAAACCGGTGTGTCCAAGACATCACCACCATCGGGGGTAGTTTTTCCGACAACTTTACCGGGGGCCGTGCCGGCACCTGCCACCAGCGCGGAGTAGGCACGTGACCAATGATCCCGACCGCCACCGGGACGGTTGGGAACCAGTGTCGGTGTGCGGCCATGCTCGCTCATCCAGATCACCAGAGTTTCATCGAGCAAGCCACGCTGTTGCAGGTCGTTCAGCAGTGTGGGAAACGCGGTGTCAAATCCCGGGAGCAGCAGTTCTTTCATGCGCGGGTAATGGTATTGGTGCGTATCCCACGCGCCATTGGCAAATTGACCAAAGCAGTCCCAGAAAACGCTCACAAATCGGCCGCCCGCCTCGATGATCCGCCGCGCGGCCAGGCAGGATTGGCCAAACAGGTGCATGCCGTAGGCTTCGCGTACGCGTTGTGGTTCGCGACTGATATCCAGGGCGTGTCTCATTTGGTTGGAAGTCAGCAACGTCAGTGCCTGTTCCCGTTGTCGATCATAGCCAGCGACCCGCGGCAGGTTTGCCAGTTGGGGGCGTTGCCGGTCGAATTGTGCGAGCAGCGAATCACGCAGTCCCAGCCGCTTGATGGAAATGTCAGCAGGGCGTTCGGCTGCGCTGGACAAGTGAAATCGCCCCCGCGGCAGTGTCCCACCGAACGGATTGCGAAACCGTTCGGTTTGGGCAACCGTGTTCTTGGGCGCAATATGCAGACCGGGGCCGTCGAAGTCGGTCCAGATCGGGTCGTGGGCGGCCCCCAGGAAGGCCGCGAAGGGACCAGCATTAACAGCGGGATTGTCGGTTTTTGAGTTTACCAGCCAGGGCAATCCAATATTCCGTGGCAGCTCTGCATTTCCGCGCCCCGCGGCGGCGTCGACGAAGTCGACGATGGATCCGATGAAGGGCCAGTGCTGCTTGTCCCGTGCCCGTGTTTCCAGGGCAGGCGTATAGGTGGGGATTCCGGTTACGGCGTACGCCAGCCCGTGCAGCGGGTAGGGGTGTGTCATCGAGCGGATCACCGTGACTTTGTCCATCACGGTTGCCATGCTGGGAATTCGCTCGCAGACCGACAGGCCTGGCACAACACTGGAAATGGCTTTCATTTCGCCCTGCACTTCGGCAGGAGCGGATGGCTTGGGATCAAACGTCTCGTGGGAGGACGGTGATCCGTACGGAAAGATCAGGATGCACGACTTGGCACGCCCAAACGCGGGCAGGGTGGCGTTGCTATTCGCCAGGGTCTGTTGCTGCGCAGTCAGGCCGAGTAATTCCAGCCCGCCAACCTGGAGTAGCTGGCGGCGGCTGAGACCGTCGCAGAGTGTTCGTCGGGAACCGGAAAACGTAAGCACGAGAAGGCTCGGAAGACAGGTTTCGGGGCCACACGAAATTCATTATCGGCCAGTGGGAGCCGCGGGGCAATGGACAACTTTGATGGTTTGCCACAGGGGCGAGTTAGATTGCCCCTGTGGACTTCACGATGTTGTCGACGTAGCAGCTGTGCCAGCAGACGACTGCGCGGCCAGGTGCCCGACAATACAGTCAGAATCGCCTTGCCGGCAGCTTTTTCTGTTAAGCTATGCTGCGCGTCTCGTCAGCGAAGATGGCGTTGGCGATGAGATCGCTACAGTTGGTCATGGCAACATGGAAAGAGATCGAATGATTTCAGAGCAGCGTGTTCTTGTCAGCCACAGTGTTCTGTGGGTGTGGTTGCTGATGTTGTGGACCCAGGCAGGGGCTGCCGATCCGAGACTGACCTTCCAGCCTGAAGATCGTGTCTGTTATGTCGGGAACACGCTTGCTGATCGCATGCAGCACCACGCCTGGCTGGAGACATTGATTCATGATTTGTATCCCCAGCACCGTTTGACGTTTCGCAATCTCGGTTTTGCGGGTGACGAAGTTCAGTCGCGTCCACGCTCAGACAATTTTGGTACTGCCGATGCGTGGCTCACCAAAGTCGGTGCCGACGTGGTGTTCTGCTTTTTCGGCTACAACGAAGCGTTGCGTGGTGAGGCTGGCTTGCCGGCATTCGAGAAAAACGTGACTGCGATGCTGGCCGACATGAAACGCCAGAAATACAACGGCCAGGCGGCACCACGGATTGTCGTGTTTTCTCCAATCGCGCACGAGAACCTGAATCTCCCTTATCTCCCGGATGGTGTTGAAAATAACCGAAATCTTCTGCGTTACACCCAGGTCATGCAACGCGTCAGTAAAGCGGCAGGCGTGTTGTTTGTCGACTTGTTTCATCCCACGCTGGAGCGTTATGCGAGCGCGCAGTCCAAGCCGCTCTCGATGAATGGGATCCACCTGCTGGAACACGGGAACCGCGTGCTCGCAGATGTCATCATGCAGGACCTGTTTGGTGTTGCCGGCGCTTCGTCGGGTAATCCCGAGCAGCTGGAGAAACTGCGACAAGCGGTCCTTGAGAAGAATCTCCACTGGTTCAGTCGCTATCGCGTCGTTGACGGCTACAACGTGTTTGGGGGCAGGTCGAAATTGAAGTGGTTTGGCCAATCCAATGCAGACGTGATGCGCAGGGAAATGGAAATCTTTGATGTGATGACTGCGAATCGTGACCAACGTGTGTGGTCGGTCGCAGCGGGCGGTGATTTGAAAATCGCCGATAAGAATCTCCCCAAGTTAGTGGCTGTGAAAACGAACAAACCGGGCGCGCTGGCTGGCGGCAAGCATCCCTATCTCTCTGCCCAGGACTCGATCGGCAAGATGAAGATTGCCGACGGGATGCAGGTAAATGTGTTCGCTTCGGAGGAGATGTTTCCCGAATTGGTCAATCCGGTGCAGATGGCGGTGGATACCGACGGTCGCCTGTTTGCATCAGTGTGGCCTTCTTACCCACACTGGAATCCTACCGAACCTCGCACCGACCGCATTCTCTGCTTTCCG
>CAZITS010000800.1:0-3261 GCA_964542185.1 uncultured Pirellulaceae bacterium | reverse complement strand
GTCCGCAGATCCCAACAGCTTCGAAGAAACCAATTTTCACGCGCCCAAGTTCCAGCTGTTTTCCAGCTTCACCTCCGACTACCAACGGGTTGGTCCGGACATCTACAACAACCGCCTGGTCGACAACACGACCAACGGCCTGTTTATCAGTATCGAAACACCGGCCGGCGACGAGCTGCAGGAACTCACGGTGTCAGCCCGTTTCGACGATGCCAGCGTCGTGCATACCCTTGCCGAGAACTTGCGCATTGCCGGCACGCCGGGTGGCCCCCTGCTCGACACCAGCCAGCCTCCAGTCGAACTCGTCAGCCTGCAAGGACAATCCGGCGGTTCGCTCGCCGAGGACGACTACAACTACAAAGTGGTCTTTCTGGATGACAACGGCTTTGAAAGTCGGCCTTCTGAAGCGACCGCAACGCTCTCTCTGGCTGCCGGTGAAGGTACCATCAGCCTTGACCAGCTGCCCCCCGCGTCGGAATCGTACGTCGGCCGGCGACTGTACCGTAGTGCGGCCGGTGGTGCTGGCCCCTACACCTTTGTGAAAGATCTGACCGCTGCGGAAACGTCGGTCGAAGACGACGGCACCTTGGGCGATGTCAGCCGGGAATTGACCAGCGAAACCGAGCTGGGCGTCATCCGCGCACGGACCGATGCCCGTCTGCGACTCGATCCGGGCCTCATCGTCAAACTGGAAGGATCTTTGATTGAAGCTTCCTTCGGCTCACAATTGATCGTCGAGGGACGAGCCGACCGGGATGTGGTGATCACGTCAACCTTCGATGACCGGTTCGGGGGCAGCGGTGCTTTCGATACCCAGAAGGACGGACTGACCGCAGGCGCCCCCGGGGATTGGGCCGGTATTTTCCTCGGCCAAAATGCCACCGCCAGTATTGATTACGCGCACCTCACGTTTGCCGGTGGTGACACTCGGATCGAAGGCAGCTTCGTGCACTTCAACGTGCTCGAGGTCCACCAGGCGGACTTGCGTTTGGCACACACGCTAATTGAACACAACGACGACGGCGTCGAAGACATCTACAACGTCGATCCGGATCGCGTCGGCCGCGAGACCAATGTCCCGGCTACGATTCTGGTACGAGGTGGCCAGCCGGTACTGCTGGACAATGTTATCCGCGATAACGCCGCTCAGGCCCTGACCATCGGGATCGATTCGTTTACCCACCACATTCGCGATGACCTGGGCCGCTCGACCGGCCATGTCGGCCTGCTCGGCGCCTACACACCGCAAAACCGCGGTCCTCTGGTGCGGGGCAACGTCATCGTTAACAACCCGAATAACGGCATGAACATCCGGGGCGGTATCCTTACCGACCAGGTCGTGTTCGATGACATCGGCATCAACCATGTCTTGTTTGAAGACCTGATTGTTCCCAATTTCCACACCTTCGGTGGCCTGCGGATGGAGAGTAGTCCAGACGCCAGCCTGGTCGTCAAATTCGGTGGCCCGGCGGATCCCTTCTCGCCGCACATCAACTGCAGCACGCTAGACCAGCCCGACGTCCAAAACCTCGACGCGCTCAACGAATACCAGCGGGCCTTTGCACTGGCCGACAATCAGACCGTCGAACGCATCATTCATCCCGACGGCCATGTCGAATGCGTTGTCTCCAACTCGACAATCACAGGTCTGGACAGTTATGTGCCCACCAGCGGAATCACCGCCATGGGAACCGCCCTGGACATTGAAGACCGGATCGGCGGTATGGTGCACGTCATCGGCCATCCGAATTTCCCCGTCATTTTGACTTCGATACACGATGATCGGCACGGCAACGGCTTTACTCTCGAGGGTGACATCCAGCGCGATGTGCTCAACGATGGCGTGGACCGAGTGCCTCAACCGGGCGACTGGACGGGCATCCGCCTGGCAGAACGCAGCCACGACCGCAACGTCGATATCGTCCTGGAACGCGAATCGCGCGGTGCCGTCGCGCCCGGCGTCAACGCCGAGCCCGACAACGCCGAATTCCTGGGCGAACTGGCGGCCGACGAAAAAAGTGGTGACGACAATCTCCGTCTCGGCTTTGAAATCCAAGGGCTGCTGAACGGGCCCACCGACGAAGACATCTACAGTTTCACCGCGGAAGCGGGTACCGAAGTCTGGCTGGATATCGACCGCACCAGTCATTCACTCGACACCATGGTCGAATTGATCGACTCCACGGGTGCCACATTGGCGGCGTCGGATGACTCTGAATCTGAGTCCTACGTTGGCCTCGTCGACTTCGTCGTTCCCGGCCAGCAGGCCAATCCGCTGCAAAAAGCGGCCGACGAGTACCAGCCCAAACACTCGTCCGGCGCACTGAAAGACTTCTTCTCACAAAATAAGTATGACGCCGGCATGCGCGTGGTGCTGCCAGGCGTCGCCGGCACGCGGAATACCTACCACGTACGGGTCCGCAGCTTCGAAGCGACCACCGAAGGAGCTTACCAGCTGCAAGTCCGCCTGGGTGAACGCGATGAGTTCCCCGGATCCACCGTACGTAACGCCGAAATCTACTACGCCATGAACGGCATCGACGTGACCGGCTTGCCGCTCCACTCACCGCTGGTCGGCGAAGCGGCCGAAAATGAATCGCTGGGCGCCGCGAACAACAATCAGCTGGCTCCCGACTTTGGCGTATTCAACGCCGTACCCTCCACCGGGCCGCAAGATCTGGGGAATTTGCTGCAGAGCGATCGCGCGGCGATCAGTGTCGCCGGCGAACTTGACCTGCCCCAGGACGTTGATTTCTACGAAGTCGAAGTCAGTTTCGCCCACGCCAGCAATGGCGGTAACCCCGGCTTTGAACAGATCGCCGCCATTTTTGATATCGACTACGCCGATGGCTTGGCGCGGGCCAACACAAACCTGGCGGTCTATGACGAATGGGGCCGCCTGGTCTACTTCGCGGAAGACTCGAATGTGTTTGACGATCGCCTGCCACCGCTGGCCGGTGGTGACACCGCCGATCTGTCGACCGGTTCGGTGGGCTCCCGTGACCCGTTCGTGGGACCCGTCTCACTACCTGAAGGTACCTATTTCGTCGCCGTCGCATCCAATGCGCGTATTCCCCAGCAGTTGCTGAACAACCCGGCGCTGCGGCGCGAGCCGATCAGCTCTGTAACACGTCTGGTCGAAGACCACCTCGGCGATGCCGGTTTTGAAACAGCCGCTGCACCAGGAATCTCCAACTTCGTCAGCGAACCCAGTCACATCGTGCCGCTGGACGCGGACCAAGGCACGCTCTACGTGCGGCA
>CAZITS010000799.1:0-3261 GCA_964542185.1 uncultured Pirellulaceae bacterium | reverse complement strand
TGGCCGGATCAACTGGCAGGCGTGGGAAACAACAAATCCATCAGGTTTGTCGCTCCGATGACACGCGGATGGACAAACACTTCGCCAGCCATAAAACCCGCGCTCGACCCGGCGGCCAGGGCCGCTCCACGAATCCGCTCGAAGACGTGTGCCTTGGCCGGGGGAAATTGGGTTTGATAGCAGCGTACCGAAGCCAACTTGGTGTCCAGCGTATCGCTGATATCACAAACAAAATGGCTGGGAAAACCATCCAGAGTTGCCGGCTCAAAAGCCAGTCGAAAATAGAGCTGCGCCGAAACGGTGTGCACTGGCAGCCCGTCAAAATATTCGTCCCACTTCGTCAGGCGGGAATAGAATACGGCCGCATCCGTAATCAACATCGCCTGCCAATGGTCGGGAGACGCCAAAGGCGTCTTGTCTCCAAACCCGATGACGACCCGCGGACGGTACCGCCGGAACTCTTTGGCGAGCGCCACACGGGACTCGAAGCTGTCGAATAACCTGCGGTTTGGCAAGTCAAGCGTGATCCGGCGGTGAACGCCCAGTACGGTTGCCGCTTGCTGTGCTTCAGCGAGCCGCACCTCTGGACCGGGCGACAGCGGCGTTGGTTCGCCATCCGTCAGATCGACAATGCCAACCCGATAGCCCTGTTGCACCAGTCGCGCAAGTGTGCCTCCGCAAGCGATCTCGACGTCGTCGGGGTGGGCTCCGACAGCCATCACGTCGAGGCGTTCATTCTCATTTGGTGGTACCACTTTGAGGCTCTTTTACAGCTGCAATCACATAGGTCGGGTTGAGAGATTCGAAACGCATACGCTCAAACTGAAAAACACCCCGGGCGACATTGACCATCCAGACATTCATTTGATCCGTACGGGAACCAAGCAGCGCGCGCAGCGATGCCAGATTTTCAATGGTGGCCACGTTCACGACCAGCCGTCCTCCAGGACAGAGTCGATCCCAGGCAAGTTCGACAAGCCGTTGTACCTGGCGGCCGGTCCCACCAACGAAGACGGCGTCGGCATCTGGCAAATCATTCCATGCTGCGGGCGCTTCACCCAACACGGCCGTCAGGTTACCGATCGCAAATCGTTCCGCATTCGCCGCGATGAGCTGGTGATCATCTGGGTCCATTTCGATCGCGTAAACGTGCCCTTGGCTCGCGATCTGCGCAGCCTCAATGGCAACCGAACCGCTCCCCGCCCCTACGTCCCAGACAGTGCTGTTGGGTTTCAGCTCCAGCTCTGCCAGCGCCATCGAACGCACTTCCGCAGGGGTCAGTAACCCCTGCTTCGGTCGCGATTGCAGAAAAGCTTCATCGGGATTCCCGAAGATCCGTCGCCCGGTCCGCTCGGACGGATGGTCCGGGACGTCGGGCTGGCGCACTAGAATCATCACGTTCAAGGGGGAAAACTTGCGCTGTGCGACATCTGCCACCGACCCCTGCGTTACCCGCTCATCGGGCGCCCCGAGGTTTTCACACACGTAGACCAGAAAGTAATCGATCCTGGATTCAAGCAAGGCCTGCGCGACCTGATTGGGCGGAATTTCCTCGGTGGTAAACAGACCAACCTTTTCAGCGGTGCGCACGCGTTCCACGACACGCTCCAGCTGCTGACTGGCCAAGTTAGTCAAGTAAGCTTCATCCCAACTTTCTTTGACTCGGGCAAAGGCCAGTTGCATGGTACTGACGTGGGGAACCACCTCGAAACGATCCTTCCCCAATCGTCCACACAGATACCGGGCGATCCCGTAAAACAACGGATCACCGGTGGCCAGGACCACAATCCGCTGCTCAGGATGGTCTCCAATCAATTTCACCGCATCGTCAAAGCTGGCACCGATTTCAACGTGCTGCGCCTGCTGATTGGTAACCATCGCCAGCGTTGCCGACGGACCCACGATGATCTCAGCGTCATCAATCCGCTGCTGTGCGAGAACCGTCAAACCTGCGACACCGTCATCGCCGATTCCGATGATGTAAATCTTCTGTGGAGACACACCACATCCTGAAAATGAAAATAGAGAGGCGTTAAGTCACCCCACTCGCGTGCTTGCCAGGCCACGCCAAGGGCTGGCATTTTTTGACAGAAGCAAGCCACTGTCAACTGTCCGCGTATCCAGTGTGTTGCATATGAGTACGGTCGTCGTGTCATACGAACCGCCAACAGCTTGTCTCTGCCTCACCAGAATCGGGCAGCTGAACCCAGCAAAACCTGGGCCGGCCGCAACGTACTTCCCGCGGCCCCACAGCACGCGCCCCCAGGCCGACAGGCACAACACATGTATTCCTGGCGGCTTGGCTACGATTAATCGGCAGCAAAGTTCGACACTGCAGCAGTACACCGCACTCTCAACTGCCACCGCAACGTGAAACCTATCAGCAAAGATAAAAATGACCCCGACGGGACTCGAACCCGTGTTGCCGGCGTGAAAGGCCGGAGTCCTAGACCGCTAGACGACGGGGCCTCTGATCTGTGGGATTTTGTAGTCCCGCCTGTAGGAACAGGTCAAGTGGGGTTCCGGGCAGCCACCACAAAAGAGCCAACGCTCGCTCTGCAGAGTGGGGAGCGCAGGTAAGCCGACAATCCAGTCCAGTAGTGCTCACCGGCTCAAATTTCGCTGGCAGGAGCCTCATTCGGAGCGTCCTCTTGGCCATTCTGCTGATTCCGTTTGATGGCCTCAAACACTTCCTGTCGATGGACGGGAATTTCCTTGGGGGCTTCAACGCCCAACCGCACTTTATCGCCGCGGATTTCAACCACCACGATCGTGATGTCATCGTCGATGACAATACTCTCGTTCTTTTTTCGTGACAGTACCAACATTGATCAATTCCTTCTCCCCAGAACACTGTTTCCATCTTCTGGCCACCGCCTGCGGCCAACGGGAACGTGGGGGCCAAGCCTTACAAGGCTGTGCGTTTGGGCGGTTCTCATCTACTCTACGTGGCCCCTAAGCCGAGTCAAGAAATCACAACTGCTTACGGCCGATTTCGGACAGATACGCCACTTGGCCAAGACAGTTCCTCCAATTACACCGGATAGGACTTCTTGGCGAATCGCTCAGGCAGGGAAGTAAGTCACTACTCAGACTTGACTTGCGAACCGCACTGAGCATTCTCTCGGTGACATGGCCTGCCCCGGGCAGCGGCGTCTTTTTTCGGGCATTTCCGCGGTGATCTACCGGGAAGCAAGCCTTAGCGTACTGAGACACCGCACAATTGTACCGGTCCGGGTGATCGCAAGACGGTTGCCGACT
>CAZITS010000798.1:0-3273 GCA_964542185.1 uncultured Pirellulaceae bacterium | reverse complement strand
ATCTTACCTGGCACCCGCGGTTTCGCTGGCTGCATCCATCTGGAAGTATTCGAAGCGGAAGAAGCATCGATTCTGTTCGCAGTCTCTGAATGGGACAGCCATGATTGCTACGACCGCTACCTTGAATTTCGGGCTACAGACGGGACGGTTGAAAAGCTTACGCCGTACTTGAGGGACGCCGGCTTCCAACCCTACAAAGTCGTTGATACTGGTATCTGAGGCATCGCCGCACAGACCGCTCAGGCACTCCACATCAAACGCGTCACACAAGCCTCTGTTGTCGGGATGACCGAAAACCAGGCACCACAGCTGCGAAGAGCTACCGTGCCACGGAGATATTGACCACACTCTCCAAGTGGGCAACCATAGTCGGGTAGTACTGGTGCCCTGCCGGTTGCATCAGCCCACGATCGTGACTGTTTTGTTTCCTCGCTGCGTCACCCCCTCATCGTCACTGGTACCTGCACATGCATTTCCGCATCCTGACGGCCTGTCTATTCATACTGGTTCCTTTCAGTACTACTGGAATTGGCGGCGACGGCAACCGACTGGTCTACCTTGACGATCCTTCCAACCCTTACTACGTCCACCAGTCTTTCCCACGACTGATCACCCCACAGTGGGTCGGCGAGAAAGGCGTCAAAGCGGTCATTACGCTGGGGATTGATGACATGCGTGACCCCGCTGCGTATGAACGCTACCTGCGGCCCATTCTCAACCGTCTGATCGAAATCGACGGACGTGCCCCCGTCAGTATCATGACCAATAGTGTCGACCCCCTGGACCCCCAGCTGGCCAGTTGGATCAAAGAGGGGCTGTCGATCGAGTGCCACACGATCGATCACCCATGTCCCTGCCTGACAGGCGGCAACTTCGCCGCCGCCCGCAGTACGTATGAACGCTGCGTCGACCTGATGGCCGCCATCCCAGGCAACCAGCCGGTGGCCTTCCGGTTTCCCTGCATGGACTCAATGAATACGCCCAGCCCACGGGCCTTCGCAGAGATTCTCAACCGCACCACGGCCGCAGGCAATTACCTCACGATCAGCACCTCTGTGTCCTGCTTTCTGACCAACAACGATCCTGAGCTGCCACGGGAACTGGTCATCGATGATCAGCAGCGTGCCCGCTTTACCAGGTACAGTCCTTTCGCGTCCTATGTCAACAAAGTCGAAAATTATCCGTACCCCTTTGTGATCGGTCGCCAAATCTGGGAATTCCCAACCATGGTCCCCGACGACTGGCAGGGCCAACATCTGCACCGACCTTTCAATCCACAAACCGTGGAAGACTACAAAGCAGCATCCGATGCGACCGTGCTGAAACAAGGCGTCGCGAACTTCGTATTCCACCCTGGTGGCTGGATCCGCAACGGCCAGCTCGTCGACATTATTGATCATCTCGATCAGAAGCACGGGAAACAGATCAAGTTCCTCAGCTTCCGTGAGTGCCAGGCGCGTCTTGACAAGCATCTGCTTGCCGGCCAGCCGATCCGGGCTGCCAACGGACAGGATAACGGCGTACGTCTACTGGACCTTGACCACGATGGTTTCCTCGACGTCGTCATCGGTAATGAGCAGACTCAAAAGACCCGCCTCTGGCTACCCGAGCAGCAACGCTGGCAGGAAACCGATTTCCCTGTACAAATCGTCCACGTCGACGCCGTCGGTAATCGGCACCAGGCTGGCGTGCATTTCTTTGTCACACGGCCGGATGGACAAGCCAGTCTCCTGGTCCGCAACGAACGCGAAGCGGGCGTCTGGCATTTCTCGGAAGGCCACTGGCAGCGTGACAACGCGATGCTCGCGGGACTGGAGATCAACGGCCAGCCAATCGCAACCCACCGAGCCGGTCGCGACCTGGGCGTACGTTTGCGCGATCTGGATGGTGATGGAGATTGTGAGTTGATCGCCGGCGGACCCGACCAGCACGGCGTTTTCCAATGGGATGCCGCCAAACAATCCTGGCAGCAGCTTCCCTTCCAACTCCCGCAGCAGACCGCGATCACTACCGACCAGGGCTACGACGCGGGGCTGCGTTTTGTCGACGTCGATCACGATGGCCACGACGATGTCTTGTTTTCTAACGCCTCCCGTTATTCGCTACACCTGTTTTCCTCGCTGGCCGCCGGCTGGAGTCGGAACGCGCAGTCGGCGACGCGGCCCGACGGAAACGCGATCCCCATGATTGTACGAGGCAATACCAACAACGGCGCCTGGTTTGCCGATGCCCACATGTGGATCCAGAACGAAGATACCCCACAGCTTCCCAACGGCGTTGACCGACGCGCCTTTGTCGACCTGCTGGGAGACACAGTGCCCACCAGCCTGGGGCCAGAGGCGTCGCTGCAGGCGATCGAGACACGGCCGGGCTACCGTGTGGAACTGGTTGCCGCCGAACCACTGGTGATGGACCCAGTCGCCTTTGACTGGGGACCCGACGGCCGCCTCTGGGTGGTTGAAATGGCCGACTACCCCCTCGGTCTGGACGATCGGGGAAAGCCAGGAGGTCGCGTCCGCTACCTGGAAGATCGGGACGGAGACGGTCAATACGAGACCTCGACGTTATTTGCCACAGAACTCTCCTATCCCAGCGATATCATGGCCTGGAGGCAAGGTGTTCTGGTCACCGCGGCACCTCACATCTGGTACCTGGAAGATACCGACCAGGATGGCCGTGCCGACCGTCGTGAACCATGGTTTCGAGGTTTTGGTGAAGGCAACCAGCAGCACCGTGTCAACGGGCTGCGCTGGGGCCTGGACAACTGGGTCTATGTTGCCAACGGCGACAGTGGAGGTACGGTTCAATCCACCAAGACCGACGATTCCGTCACGATTAATGGTCGAGACCTGCGTATTCGGCCAGACAGCGGGCAGCTGGCCGCCGCCACAGGACAAACACAGCACGGGCGCAATCGAGACGACTGGGGCAACTGGTGGGGCGCCAATAATAGCTTTCCCATGTACCAGTACTTGCTGAAAGATTCGTACCTGCGACGCAACCCACACGTACCTCCTCCCAGCCCGCGTGTGAACATCGTTACCTTGAACAACGCGCCCATCCACCCGATCAGCCGCGTCCTGAGCCACTACAGCAACTACCGCAAACCGGCTCCCGGTGAACCCGGCCGTTTCACCTCGGCCTGCAGTACGATCGTGTATCGCGACCAGCACCTCGGCGCTCAGTTCTACGGCAACATGTTCGTCAGTGCTCCCGTTCACAACCTGGTCCACCGAAGAGTCATTGAATGGGACGGCATCCAGATGACATCCC
>CAZITS010000797.1:0-3279 GCA_964542185.1 uncultured Pirellulaceae bacterium | reverse complement strand
TGCGAGGCAAGTGCGTCCTGCATCCGATGGGTTTTGATTCTTTTGGATTACCTGCGGAAGAGCATGCGATTCGCACCAACACGCCCCCGCGAGAGTCGACCGAGAAGAATATCGAGACCTTTACACGCCAACTCAAAATGCTTGGTTTCAGCTATGACTGGGATCGGCAACTGGCCACCACCGATATCGAGTACTTTCGCTGGACCCAGTGGATCTTCCTGGTACTTTACGACACCTGGTACGACACGGAACAAAAACGTGGACGTCCGGTTTCGGAATTACCGATCCCGGCTGACATCGAACAGGAGGGGGCAACCGCAGTAGAGCAATACCAGGATGAACATCGACTGGCTTACCAGGCAGATGCCCTCGTGAACTGGTGCCCTGCGTTGGGCACCGTGCTGGCCAACGAGGAAGTCATTGATGGTAAGAGCGAGCGGGGAGAGCATCCGGTGCAACGAATCCCGCTGCGGCAATGGACGCTGCGCATCACGGCCTATGCGGATCGGCTGGAAGAAGACCTTGCCACCGTCAACTGGTCCGACGGTATTAAGAAGTTGCAATGCGACTGGATTGGTCGCAGCACGGGCGCCGAACTGGACTTCTATATTGGTGACCCGGAAAATTATTCAGAGTGGCAAACCGGTCGAGCGGAAAGTGGATTTTCGCGTAAGCCAAGCGAAGACGTGCTGCGTGTTTACACCACGCGCCCAGACACCCTGTTCGGGGCGACCTACATGGTCATTGCACCGGAACATCCTTTCGTGGAACGATTAACCACGCCCGACCAGCAGGAGTCGGTCAACACCTATCGAGAACAGGCCGCTGCCAAGAGCGATCGTGAACGCACGGAAGAAAACAAGCAAAAGAGTGGGGTCTTTACCGGTTCCCACGCCATCAACCCGGTCAATGGCGCCAAGGTGGCCATCTGGATCGCGGACTACAAATCCTGTTTGTCGATTGGCACAATTGCATGCCTTGTGATCATGCGCTACTGGCGATCAAGGCTGGCGTTACTTTGACCATGTGTCGCCTCACATGATCGAGATTTCGCTGTAGCGCCAAACTGGAGAAAAAACACATGGCGACATTGGGGGTCAACGTAGATCACGTCGCAACGGTTCGAGAAGCACGGAAAACGTACGAACCTGACCCGGCATGGGCAGCCGCGCTGGCAGAACTAGGGGGCGCTGACGGAATTACAATTCACCTTCGTGAAGACCGGCGTCACATTCAGGATCGAGACCTCAGAGTGATGCGTGAAACTGTCGCAGTCAAACTCAATCTGGAACTGGCCTGTGCGGAAGATGTCTTGATGATTGCTACCGAAACACGCCCGGACCAGGCGACACTCGTACCCGAACGCCGTGCTGAAGTCACTACAGAAGGCGGTCTGGACGTGGTCGGCCAATACGATACTGTGGCCGCAGCAGTGGAACGGCTCCAGTCAGCTGGCATTCCGGTCGCATTGTTCCTGGATCCCAGTCTGCCACAAATCGAAGCAGGTGCCAGGCTCGGTGTTCAGGCAATTGAATTACACACTGGTTCCTACGCTCTCGCCCAGGGCGACTCGCAAGCAGGGGAACTGGAAACACTACGGACTGCCGGTGCATTGATCCGTCAATCGGGAATCAAGTTACACGCTGGCCATGGCCTTACCTACCAAAACGTCCAGGCGATAGCCGCGTTAGAAGGCATGGAAGAGCTCAACATTGGACACAGTATTATTTCCCGCGCTTTGCTGACAGGAATCGAGACCGCCGTGCGTGAAATGAAACGCTTGATCGACCATTCCGGAAACTGAGAACACGCAACCGGAGTGGACACGAACCCACTCCCACCTCCCGCAGTCAGCGCGATTGCTTCCCAGCAGGCCGAATAGCATCTATTATGTTCGCTGCCCGTCGTGGGGCCTGCCACCCATTCCACAGCTCCCTACGTGAGTCAACTTCCATGGCCCGAAAAGGTTCTTCGTTCGCCGGTCTTTCGGTGGCGTTAGTCACTCCTTTCCGAAACGGTGAAATTGACCTGAGTGCATTGCGTCAACAAGTTGAGTTTCAGATCGACGCCGGTACAAAGTGCCTCTGCCCTGTCGGCACGACTGGTGAATCACCAACATTGTCACACGCAGAACACGAACGTGTCATTTCCGAAGTCGTCCAAATTTCTGCAGGCCGCATCAAAGTCATGGCGGGCACCGGATCAAACAGCACATCAGAAGCGCAAAGACTGACTCGCTGGGCAGCAGCAGAAGGCGCAGACGCAGCGTTAGTCGTAGCGCCCTATTACAACAAACCGACACAAACGGGATTCTACGAGCACTACAAAGCACTGGCCGAAGAAAGCTCCATTCCCATTTGTATCTACAACATCCCGGGGCGCACCAGCAAGAACATCGAACCGGAAACCATTGCGAGGCTGGCTGAGTTCGAACAAATCACCATGGTTAAAGAAGCTACTGGCTCACTCGACCAGGCATCGGAAATACTCAACACGACTGAACTGACACTGCTCAGTGGCGATGACAGCCTGACATTGCCTCTGCTCTCGATCGGTGGCGAGGGAGTCATCTCAGTTGTCGGTAACATTGTCCCCACCGATATGATCCAACTGGTGGATGCTTATCGTTCTGGCGATGCAACCGGCGCAACGAAGATGCACCACCGGCTGTTCCCACTTTGTCGCGACCTGCTGGGCATTGCTACCAATCCGATCCCCATCAAAACAGCGATGCAGCTGTTACACCGCGACTCCGGCGACATGCGTTTACCGATGACTCCGTTAGAAGACGCCGCGCTGGCGGCATTACGGAAAACATTGGGAGACTATGGCCTACTTTCGGTCTGACACGCGCGACATGCGGGTGGGAAGGCCGGCTTGGGCTTGGCGCATCAACTCACGGATGTGCCAGGTCTGGACAGCAAGGCCAGTGACTCCCACAACCCAAAGCATCCACTGATGGACGCGCCCCAACAGAATCTTTTTTCGCTTGACCCGCCCGATCGACACGTCGAGTCCGAGTCGGAAGCAGCCATCGCAACAGTGGTGTTCGCAGACCCTCCCTTCGGTCCTTACGATTACCGCATTCCGGACAGCTTTCTCCAGCACGTCCTTCAGGGGCAACGGTTACAAGTTCCACTGGGCGCGGGAAACCGAGTGGTTACCGGATACTGCACCAAGGTTGAAACGCGCCATGGTCGTTTCGCGCGTTACAAAGAAATCAAGTCAATCATCGACGACACGCCTCTGGTCACACCACGCATGCTGGAACTAACCAGC
>CAZITS010000796.1:0-3280 GCA_964542185.1 uncultured Pirellulaceae bacterium | reverse complement strand
TTTGCTCGAGGTTGCGACCTGCAGAAAGCTGCGGGGAACCATTGCCCCGAGCGCCCGAGGCTGTCCCCGTACACGAATTGAGGTGTCCTGGGGCTCCTCGGCCTCCCCCACACACATGATCGTGGGTTGCGGGGGATCTTTGTGTTCTTTCAGCTTCTTGACCAACGCTTCCTTCTGCTTCAAGTCCGCGTTGCGTTGCGCCAGCACCTCTTTGTCAGCATTCGCGTCTGTACTGAGCGTTTTGATCTGCGTTTTCAGATCGACGATTTCCCGTTCCAAGCTAGTGATCTGTGTCTGGCGGGCGCCCCGTTCGGCTTCCTGTTGTGGTGAAAGAGGATAGGGGCGGGTAAACCACTTGGCGGCAGATGCGTCTGAGACAGATTGCGTACTCAAGAAAATTCCGGCCAATGCGTAATAGTCACTGGTAGGAATCGGGTCGAACTTATGGTCGTGACAGCGCGCACATCCGATGGTCATGCCGAGAAAGGCCTTGCCGATCGTGTCGATTTGCTCGTCCACAATTTCCAACGCCAGCAATTGCTTGTCCTGGCCACCGTAGTTGTGTGGACCCAGAACGAGCAATCCGGTGGCCGCGAGCTGGTCCGCGAGTTCGGTGTGGCTGGAAAACGGCAAGAGATCACCGGCAATATGTTCGCGGATCAGTTGGTTCAGAGGTTTGTCATTGCGAAATGCCTGGATCACGTAGTCGCGCAAACGCCATGCATCCGGCAGCGCCTGGCTGCCGCCACCACCTGTTGTGTCGGCATAACGGATGATGTCCAGCCAGTGCCTTGCCCAGCGCTCGGCGAAGGCGCGTGACGTCAGCAAACGATCAACGACTCGCTCAAATGCATCGTCAGACAGATCGGATAAAAACGCATCCTGCTGTGCAATGGAGGGCGGGAGTCCTGTCAGGGCGAGATAAACCCGACGTAGCAGTATGGCACGTGTTGCATCCGGAGCCGGCGCGAGTTGCGCGCGTTCCAGTCTTGCCAGCAAGTAATAATCGATGTCCGTTCGCGGCCAACTCTGGTCGACGACGTCCGGCAGCTTCGGTTGGGTGATCGGCTGGAAAGACCAGAACCGTCGGCCGGCGGCGATGTCGATTGCTGTCGGGGGAGCCCGGCTGGCAGCGGTCCGAGGGTCGTAGGCGCCACGGCGTACCCATTCTTCCAGTCTGGCAATGAGGGCGCGAGGAAGTTGCCGCTGCGGCGGCATTTTCAGGGATTCGTAGCGGACGCTCTTGAGAAGCAAGCTGCCCGCGACATCGCCCGGTACGATCGCGGGGCCGGTGTCGCCGCCGACTGCCCAGCCGTCCTTGCGATCCAGCCACAAGCCACCTTTACGTTTGCCTGCTTTCTCAGAGTGACACTCATAACAGTGTTGAATCAGGAGCGGCCGAACGTGATTCTCAAAAAAAACGCCCTTTGCAGGCGCTGTCTCAGCGGCCAGCAGTGGGGCAGCACTGAGGCTGATGCTGACGCATAGCCATCGTAGCGGTAAACCGTGCATAGATGCTTTCAAAAACCTTTTCCGACAGTATTCAATCAATCGTAGCAAGCACCGAATCGGGTCACAAGTTCCGGCCTGGAAGCTTCGGAAGAGGCCTCTGTCTGGCCGCATTTTTGTGCCGGTCACTTTACCAGCCGATTTGCTGTGTAGAACGCCAGCGGATGTGCGATCGCGTTACCACTGACGGTCCGCAGGCCATCGACCCGGAACTCGTAAATCTTTTCGGGAAGTAACTCCGGCAGTTTGAGGTGCACACTCGTGCCATCTTCCGACAGCAGGACGCTGGTGGGTTTGACAGTGGCGCTGTTACTGGGGGACGTGCCGTAGGCCGCTTGCCAGGCAAGTTCAAAATGGCGGATTGAGTAGTTGTCGGCGTTGCTGGCTGTCGCGCGGTCCAGGGGCCTGGTGAACGTCAAGCGGAAGCCATCCTTGAGGAGGTTGATTCGTAAGATGTCGGCAGGCGCCACTCCGGTAAACGTAACCTTCTTGAGACCTTCACCGGCAGCCCAGCCACGTCCAGTGAACCCGACCCAGAGGACGCCCGTTTTGTCGAAGATCAAACGATTGACACCGCCACCGAAGCGATTGTAAATGAACGGGATCGCTGCTCCCTGGTATTCACCGTCCACCTTCTCCAGGCAAATACGAGAAAGACGGCCGTTTTGCACATCCCCCACCAGGACCTGCCCTTGGAAGGGACCGAACTTGCCGTTGGTGGTGTCCCAGAGAGGTTGCGATGTCGAGTTGCCCATCACACCGTGTGGCAGAAACGCGGCTGGTCGCTTGCGCAGCTTGAGCAATTGATCACGCGACAAGTTCCAAGGTTCGCTGAACCGCTGGTCGTCAATCAAACCGCTGGGATGGCCGAGGAAGTCGCCCGCTCGAACGTGCATTAACCAGCCGCAGGCAATATAGCTCCCCTGGTTGTCGGTCGTGAAGATTTCGCCGTCGGGAGAAAGACCGATCCCGTTGGGTGCACGCAGGCCAGGTGCAAAGGGCACCATTTTTCCTTGCGGCGTAAACTTGAGAACCCAGCCGCGGTATTTGATGTCATCCAGTGTTCCCAGCCATGTTCCCTTGAAACGATCGCCGCCGCGATAGAACCCGAGGCCCGTGGTACCGTAAAAATTACCTTTCGGGTCACGCACCAGACCGAACGCGTATTGGTGATAGTTTCCTGTGTAACCCCAGTCTTGATTGAGTGTTTCGAACAGGTCCCCTTCGCCGTCGCCATCTTCATCCGTAACGTGGGTCAATTCACTGCGTTGCATGAGCCACAGTTCGCCCTGCTTGCCGGTCAGTAAACCCAACGGTTCGTGCAAGCCGAATGCGTAGCGATCGAAGCGACCGTTCTTGTACGTCCAGACTTCACCTCGGCGCGTGCACATGACCAGAGTGCCGTCTGGCCAGAACCCCATGCCACCGACTTCGAGCCGAATGTCCTCTGGGACTTGAATGGATTCCACCACGTACGATTGGGCCTGAGAAACCGCAGTCAGCGCGGCGAGTATTCCGATCAGGAGCACGGCTTGCAGGCGTGGACGGTAGTTCATACTGGTACTCGTGGTATCTATTTCGGTGAGGCAGTGCCAGGCGAAAGTTCGATGGCGAATTCGACGCGATCGGCTTGCGGGTAGCGGATCGTATCGCCGCTGCGTTGACCGGTCTGGGAACGAAACCTGGTTTCGGCATGGCCGGTGTAAAACACGTCGGCAGCGGGGTTCTGAAGCAGATATTTCTGCGTGATGAGCGAGGGGGACATATTCAC
>CAZITS010000795.1:0-3290 GCA_964542185.1 uncultured Pirellulaceae bacterium | reverse complement strand
CGGGGTGATCGCGATCGACGAGTTGAATGTCGGACGAAAGAAGTTCCTGACAATCGTCATCGACTGGACGACGGGAGCGATCGTCTTTGTCGGCAAGGGCAAAGGCGGAGACGCTCTGAAACCCTTCTGGAAGCGGCTGAAAGCGTCTCACGCGACGATCAACGCCGTGGCCACGGACATGTCGAGCGCCTACTATGCGGCCGCAATGAAGCACCTTCCCGATGCGAAGCACGTATTCGACAGGTTTCACATCGTGAAGCTGATGAATGAGAAACTGACCGTCCTGCGACGCGAGCTGCAGCGAGAATCTGAGCAGATGAATCGCCCGGTCCTGAAGGGCATTCGCTGGCTGCTGCTGAAGCATCCGGAACATCTGGATGATTCAAAGAACGAACGGGAGCGTCTGGACGAAGCACTGAAGCTGAACGAGCCACTGGCAACGGCGTACTACCTGAAGGAAGACCTCAGTCAGCTCTGGAGCCAGTCGAGCAAAGCGGCAGCCGGACGTTTCCTGGCGGACGGGTGCCGCCGAGCTCAGGCGTCCGGCATCAGCGTACTGAACACAATGGCCAACACTCTGGAAGGCTATCGCACAGGAATTCTCAACTGGTACGACTTCCAAATCTCGACCGGCCCGCTGGAAGGCATTAACAACAAGATCGGAGCTCTCCAGCGCATGGCCTACGGTTACCGCGATCCTGACTACTTCATCGCTAAACTCTATGCCTTGCATCTCGCAAAGTTCGCACTGATCGGATAAGCAACCCGTCGTTCACCGGAATTCAACTCGATTACATTCGCGCACATCATTTCGCGAAGAACCAAAAAAGGACCCAGAGGGGCCTGGCAAATCAATCCTCGGAAGCTCCACACTCGGTTCAGATAACGCCGCGGGCTGCCATTTCTCTAACGTCGTATCCGCAGCCTCTGTTGTATTCTCAGCACCTTGCTGCTCGGCATCCGCCTCGTCGAAATACTCGACCTCTTGTTGTGCGTTTACCTGTGCAATGACGATCTCCCCGGTTCGTTCCCTTCCACCAGGCAGCCCACGAGGCTGTGAACGAACGAACGCTGCCAGGATTAGCAGCAAAATCAGATGGAAGCAGAGAGAAAGCATCCAGGCAGGCAGCCGGCGTCGAGGCGCAACGAGCTGATCATCGGCCCGAAAAGTGGAAGCGGAAGAAAAGAGCGGCATGCCAATACCACCAAACGTCGGCAAACGCCGACCTCTACAGGACACCGTGGAACAGGGGCCGCAAGTATGCCCCCCAACCTTAAGTCCAGGCAAGTTCAGTTACACCTGGTGCCGAGTTTCCGGCATCGCACACAGCCAGGGCCGGTCCGCATCCCCAACTACTCCCATTAGACCAGATCCCCGCGAAAGCCGCTATCGAATTGTGGCATCATCAGTCAGCCGCACGATGTTATGAACACCCCCATCGATGGGTAATGTATGCCCGGTAATGTAGCGAGCTTCATCTGATGCCAGAAACAAAACCGGTCCAACCACGTCCTCCGGTTCTCCCCACCGACCCAGCGGAACGCGCTGTTGCACCCGTTGACTTGCGACTGGGTGCTGCAAGATAGCCGCGTTCATGTCTGTCTTGATCCAACCGGGCGCAACACAATTGACACGCACATTATCAGCCGCCCACTCCGCAGCAAGATCCCGTGTCATCGCCACCACAGCGCCTTTCGTTCCACAGTAGATCGCCGTCCCTCTCCCCAAGCCGATGAGCCCGCCACCACCGGCCGACATATTAACGATACTACCGCGTTGACACTGTGCCATTCTCTGGCCAACAGCTCGTGCAACCAGGAAAGAGCCAATGAAGTTCACGCCGACAACATGGTTCCAGTCTTCCGCGGTCCATTCCTGCAGTGGCAAGCGGCGGTTGACACCCGCATTATTGAACAAGACATCCGGTGTGCCACCATGTTCACACATGGCGTCCAGGGTTTGTTCGACTTGCGCCTCTACAGATACATCGCAGACATAGGCCTCCGCGCTGCCCTGGTTACTGCGAATCGCTGCCACTGTCTGCAACGCGGCCTCTTCATTCACATCAACTACAGCAACCCGCCCTCCCGCAGCCGCAAAAGCTAAAGAAACCGCGTGGCCCAATCCACTCCCTCCTCCAGTAACCAGCACATGTCGCCCCGAAAAGTCAGCACTCATACAACCGGTCTCCGAAAAATTCCGAATCGCCAGATGACACTTCAAACCAATCTACATCCAGGCCACAGGAGCGATGTGCACCCTGTTCAACACAAGCACCCTGTTCAACACAAGAGGTACAACCTCTCCGAATGTAATTCCCTAATCAGAAACGCCGATCAAAAACCACGCTCTTTGAGAAAAGCCAGACTCGCCGGCGCAGCACTCTCAAGAGACTCACGATAAACCTTGATCGAGACAAATCCCCCGTACTGTATTTCTTGGAGCGTGGCTAAAACCAGGTCAAAATCAACATTGCCAGTTCCAAAACCCCGTCCGTTACTTTCACACAAATGGACGTGCCGCAAACGGTCACGACAGGCATACACAGGCTCCGACAGCGAGACTTCTTCGATATTCATATGAATCGTGTCAACCATCGGACGCACCGCTGGCGAGTCGATCGCAGCAAGCATCGCCAGAACTTCGGCAACCGAATTGTTGAACCCAACCTGAAGATGATTTACAGGCTCAATTACGATATCCACAGCTTGTGCTTCAGCCGCCACGGCAACTCTCCGCAAACAATCGGTGATGCGCACATTGGCTTCCGTTGCACTTGGCTCATCGGAACGCAAGCCCTGGAGCAACCCAACCACCAGAATAGACTGGAAGCGTTTCGCGACTTCGAGATATTCGATCAATCGGTCAACGGTGGCAGACCTGACCTGTTCGTCGGGTGAACTCAAGCAGAAGCCGTCATGATACGACTCTCCGGTCAGAAATGACGGAACCACCAGACCTGATTCCGCAAGCCACCCCTCGAGCTCGTCTAACGAGACGCCCAAGGGTGTAGACAGGTTTAGTTCCACACCGTCGTACCCCGCCTGTTTCAACAGGTCGAATGTACGTCGGAGTCCATCACCCTTTTCGATCGATTCAATACGGTCAATAAGAATGTAGCTGTAACGAAACATGAAAGGTTCTTCCAGAACACCAGAAACAGGAAAGCCGACACCATAGGTCTACGGATAGCAGAGCGCGACTCCAAACACGACTGCCTGACTGAGTCGTGCCAACTGAGTCGTGCCAACTGGGCCGTGCCACTTTTCAGTCAACCGGCCCACCGCCG
>CAZITS010000794.1:1301-3290 GCA_964542185.1 uncultured Pirellulaceae bacterium | reverse complement strand
AACGGTTCTCTGTGGGTCCTGCACCCACCGTTGTTGAGTGTTTTTCACGACGACGATCGGGACGGAACAGCTGATCGGCAGGAGACGTTGGTCACCGGATTGACGACGGACGAGATTTCTCGGCGGGGTGCGGATCACACGACCAACGGAATTCGCATGGGGATCGATGGGTGGATCTATATTGCGGTAGGTGATTTCGGCTTTACCGAGGCACGTGGTGCGGATGGGAGGACGCTTGGCCGCCGCGGGGGTGGGATCGTCCGAGTGCGTCCGGATGGCACGGATATGGAGATTCATAATTGGGGCCAACGGAATATCCTCGATGTGTGTATTGACCCGTACATGAATCTTTTCACGCGTGACAACACGAACGATGGAGGTGGCTGGGATATTCGCTTGAGCCACGTTTTCCAATCAGGGGAATACGGCTATCCATCACTGTATTTGAATTTTACTGAAGAGATCCTGCCACCCTTGGCGGACTATGGTGGTGGGTCGGGATGCGGCGGGATGTACCTGCACGATTTGCGCTGGCCGGATGCCTTCGGAGATGCCGTCTACACCTGCGATTGGGGCCGTAGCGAAGTGTACCGCCACAAGTTGCCGACGCGTGGCGTAACCTTCGATGCGCACCAGGAGGTGTTTTTGAAAATTCCTCGGCCCACAGACATTGACGTAGATGGATCTGGCCGCATGTATGTGGCCAGCTGGAAGAATGGCAAGTTTGCCTTCACCGGACCCAATGTCGGTTTTGTCGCACAGATTACACCTGTCGATTACACCCCGAAACCATTTCCCGATCTGGAAGCTGCCAGCGATACCGAGTTGGTGGCGTATCTTGGGGAACCTAGTGCGGCCTACCGGTTGCATGCGCAACGTGAATTGTTGAGGCGTGGTGTGACTGAGGGAAGATGGGGGAAAGTTGCCCAGGCTGCCGCGGTACCAGATGCGCCTTTGTACGGGCGGGTCGCGGCCATTTACACATTGGCGCAATTCGGCGACGACGCGTCGTACGCTCGATTGTTGGAACTGGTGGCAGATGCTTCGGTACGCGAGTTTGCGTTACGCGCTTTGACCGACCGTAGATCGGGGCTCAAGGCATTGCCGTTGGCGCCCTTTGTGGAAGCGTTGCAGGACGCCAATCCGCGGGTGCGTGCCCAGGCGTTGATTTGCCTGGGCAGGTTGGGTCGCGCTGAAGCAGCGGGTGCCATGCTGCCGCTCACGATGAGGCTGCCGAACGAACCGAAGCCGACAGCAAAACCGTTACACAAACAGCCGGATCCGGGACGCGTGATTCCCCATTTGGCCGTGCGTGCCCTGGCGGATTGCGAGGCGGTGGAAGCCTGTCTGGACGCGATTCCGGGACCGTACGCCGACGGTGCGTTGGCGACCCTGAAGACCCTGCACAAAAAAGAGGTCGTGCTCGGGCTCACTTCGCAATTAAGTCGTGTTCGGGACGCTGCCGTGCGGCGCCAGATATTAACGGCGCTGGTACGCCTCTATTTTCGTGAGGGTGAATACAAGGGGGGATGGTGGGGTACGCGCCCGGACCGCACCGGTCCGTATTTTGACCGGCAGCGGTGGGCGGAGAGCAGTCGTATTGAGGCGGTGTTGACGCGCTACCTCAAGGAGTCGGATACGGAGACCGGCAAATACGTTGCCACGCAGTTAATCCGCCACCAGGTTGAGATTGAGGGAATTGCAGAGGTGGTTGCGGCGGGGCAGAAAACTGCCCCGATGATCGCAATTCAGCTGCCAAAGGTGGCGCCGGATAACCCCGACCTGATCGGGAATCTCAAATTCGAACTGGCTGAGGAACGTGCGCTGAAAGCGGCCGGCGATCAGGTGCGCGGGGCTGCGCTCTTCGAACGGCAGTCCTGCCAGGCGTGCCACACCACCGCGGACGGCCAGGTTCCCAAAGGGCCACATCTGGTCGATATAGGCAAACGCTATAAACAGCGGGAGCTTATCGAGTCGGTCCTGAAACCA
>CAZITS010000794.1:0-1291 GCA_964542185.1 uncultured Pirellulaceae bacterium | reverse complement strand
AGGGCTTTGAGTCCTACCTGTTTGTGATGGAGAGCGGCAAAGTCTTTACAGGGTTTGTGACCGGGGAAAGTGTCGATAAAGTCGACCTGCGCCAAACCAATGGGATTCCAGTGCGGCTCGTCAAGAAGGAGATCGAAGAGCGACAGAAACGGAAAGAATCGATGATGCCCGTAGGCCTGGTAAATAACCTGACACCGGAGCAGTTGGCAGACCTGTTGGCGTATCTGCGGTCGTTAAAGTCGAGCCCGTAATGGTGGTTGTGGGTTCGGTACCGCGCTACTCCTGCGGCGGCCGGAACCAGTAAGACATCACGATGTTTCAGAGGTGGTTGTTGGCTGGGTGGAGTTGCTAACACGGGTGGTCACGAGCAGGGTGGCCCGATCGTTGCGGAGGTCGATCCGCTGGATTTCTACTTCGGAGATGTCCAGCCCGGTTCGTTGGCGAAGGTCAGCCAGGAGCTCGCCTCGTCGGCCGGGTGCCAGTAAGTCGATGCGATCGTGCGTCACCGTGTGCTGTTCGCGCCGATCTCTGGCCATGTAGCCTTCGATCAATAGTGCGGCGCAGGTAATGGTCGAGTTGACGAGTAACAACTCCATGTAGCTCGTCTTCTTGTTGGAGAGGGCGTTGACGACTGCGATGCCGATGCCGATGAAGAGGTAGGTCATCTCCTTGACGCGAATCGATTGCGTCCGGTAGCGGAGGACGGCGAAGATTGCGAATAAGCCGAGTGCCATCCCCAGTCCGAGGTCGAGTTTTTTCATCGTAAAGCAGATGAAAAAGGCCATCAGGTTCATCATGATGATCGGAAACGCAAACGCGCGTCGCAAACGCCCGGGACCGGTGGCAATGATGAATACCAGGGCCAGAAAGATGGTGTTGAGAAGAAGACGAATTGCCAGTTTGTAGAGGTCGTCATCAAACACGGGTACTTCGAGGATGGTCCACGGGGTGCTGTCGAGTCCCTGGGCCAAAATCGACTGGGCGGACGCCGGCCCGTCCTCAAGCGTGGCTGGGGCCTGCGCAAGCGACGTATGCGGCAGGATCAGGGCGAGTGCAGTTACCAGCCCGAGCCACCGCTCTCTGCACTGGCCTGGCCGGGGTGCTAGTGGTCGAAGCCGTCGTAGGTGTTGCATGGTTAATCTCATGAATCCGCCGGGCAGTAACTAGGGACCAGCTGGTGCACTGGGAGTGTCCCAGACAGAGTTTGAAGTGTCTGATCTCGAGAAGCAGGGTGGGCGTGCTCCCGATTGGCTTTTGCGTCGGTTTGCGAACAAATTACCTGCAATAGCAC
>CAZITS010000793.1:0-3293 GCA_964542185.1 uncultured Pirellulaceae bacterium | reverse complement strand
GCCCGCGCTCAGCGCTTACTACGCAAGCGTCATGCACAAAGTTACTGCGCCGACCCTGATCCTGTGCAACACGGGAGATCTCCGGGTGCCCATCACCGAGTTCTACAAGCTCTATCGCGCCCTCGACGATCAGAACGTTCCAGTCAAGTTCGTTGCCTACCCGATACCGGGTCACTTCCCGGCAGACCCCGTGCATCGCCGCGATGTCTACCGTCGCTGGTGCGACTGGATGGAGCAGCGGTTCAAACTGCCGCGGGACGCACCAGCGCAATAATCACTCGGAGGTGCTGTTGCGTACGCCCCCTGCCCCGCTTCCGGACTGGCCACCTCGAGAGTGACGGCGCGGCTGCGTCGGTAAGGTCTCAAGTCGGTCGTTCGTGGAACACCGCCTGGCATGGCGGTCCGGTGCATCGCCACCACAAGTGGAGTCACGAGGCGCACCAGCTGCGTTACTCTCTGGACGGCTCTTGCAGCGCAGAGTGTGCCGTGCTCACAGGTTCCATGGTGACCCGGCATGCCGATCCCGGGCCCCATTTCAGGAACGAGGCGGTTTCGTAGAGGATAAATCCGCTGAAGCGGCCGTCCTGTTGGACGGTGGCGATCTGGTGGTGGAGTTGCTGAGGTTCCGAGAGGTACTTGTTCACGGTGACCGGAATCCCCGCCTGGCGACAGGATTCGACCATCGTATGTGCGACAGGATCTGCAAGCACCCGGGCGAATGGAATCGACAAGAAGCGTAAAATCGCCTCGTCCATCAGCCCCTCCTCAACCCACTGTTTCCAGTTGAATGTGATGTTGGCCGGGAAGGCGAGCTGACGTCCGAGGGGCCGATCGGAGCGGAACCAGTCGACATGCAAGTTGACTCGCATGCGTTTGCCTCGGGTTGAGATTCGCTGCCTGGCCTGCCGGAGGAACTCCGTGTAGGCATCCCCCCGGACTTTGGCGATGGTTTCAAGATCGATTGACCCGCGGCGTTTGCATGCTTCCAGGACAGCCTGGTTAAAGCCATATTCCTCAGGATAGTCCGTATGTGTGCTATGGTTCTCGACTCGCAGGTCGATGCCATCGACCCCGGCATCGAGCATTTCTTCAATGCAGGAGAGCCAGTACTTGCGGACTTCCGGTTCGGTCTCGCAGAGGGCACCAGTGAGGTACTTGTTTCTGCCACGTGTGAAGGCGATCAGTCCGAGATTGCCCCGCACATTCGAGGAGTCGAGAAATCGGCGGTGCCGTCCAAAACCGTAGTCAAAAAAGAGCCCCCACTGGCGGAAGTTCGACTTCTGCAGGTCCCAGATTGCCCAGCCGTCGGAAAAGACGCCGGGGATGTTTCGCCCCTCGTCGTCCAACGCGACCAGCATTTCCATCACGGTATTCTCGAAGTCGCTCTTGCCACTTGTGAAGTTGGTCGTGACGAGGATGTAAGGTTGCTCGAGCTGGAATCCCGACAAGGTAAGCACCCGTACCGGATCTCCTTTCCGAGTCACGAGGGTGTTCTTGAGATCGTAAATGTCACGTTCCGCCAGCTCAACGGATTCCCGTAAATCGAAGTCGATCTGAAGTTGCTGGTAGCGATGGTTAAGCCGGCTCACCCAGATCTGCAGATTCTCCTTGCGGATTCGAGTTGGCGCATTGTCTTTCTTGATAAGTCGCAGTGTGCAGACAGGAGTGATAGCGTCAGCACTGGGGAGATCGCCACTGCGTCTCTTGATTCTCAGGTGCGGGTTGTCGAGGACGAATCGATCCATCATGGACGTCAAGCGGCCGCCCTTGTGGGAGAGCCGCCCGAAATTGCTCGCTTCGAGCGAGCCTTCAGGTGCCACGATCCCTAGCCCCGTCTCGTAGGGTTTGTAGTAGGCATAGAGCTCCAATCCTTCGGCATGAGCAGCTTGGACTGCGACTTTGAGCGGATTGCCAAGTTGTTGGTACGTGCGCGCGGGAATATTCTCGGTCCGACCGTCCTTGAGGATCCGGGGAGAATGGAAGTAGCCGCCGTGACCGTCGCCGTAATAGGCCCAGCTCACGCGTTTCACACCACACTCCCGCAGGGTGGCCATCATGGATCGAATCTGGTTTGCCGTGACCGGTTGCCTGGCAGCCGAGAGTTCGTCGATGAAATCAGTGACCGCTTCCAGGGTGAATGGCTGGGCCGCGGACGCTTTGGCCAGGAGGCCAGCCGCGGCACAGCTGATTGCGAGCAAAAGTGGAAGCGGTTTCCAGGTTCTGGTCATAAGGATGATGTTCCCAGGGAATGTGTTTGGACCCTGCGGCTTCATCGACAGGGCTCCGGTGAAGCGATTTTATCTGTTGGGCGTTGTGCGGTGGCTGTTTGTTGCGACGTTCCTCCTGGCAGTGCCAGGAGCACGGCAGTCACCGGTATCTGGCAGCGAACAAGGATCACTTTTCTGCTTGATCATCTGTGACTCGTCCTTTTCCCTGTGGGTGCGCAGGGGAACTCGAAATGTCGTCGCACACGGGGCAAAAGTGTTGCTGCCAGCCACGGTCAGGTATGGGAACCGTACGTGCTTTTGCAGCGTTGTATTTTACGGTGTCTGTGACGCAGGTGCGAAGGGATGGCGGGGTTCTCAAATCTTGTTGGAGTCACCATCATCTGATTCAGATATCTACGCACAGCCAGGTCCGGTCTTCGGCTCCTGTTTGCTTGACATTGGCCAACGCAGCGCGGCCCCGTAGAATCGACTTCTCCCTGGAATCGACAGGATGCCAAACGCCGTGCGGTGGTGATGCAGGCAGGCATCTTGTGCCATTCCATTTGATGTGGACCCTCAGGAAGCAGAGCCGGAATGAAAAATACTTCCTTCGCCGCAATCGCAGTCGGAGTTGCGCTGGTGCTGCTAGTGAGTCTGGTCGTGGTCAGAGGACTTCCGGAGATGCCTCGCGACGATAGTAAGGCAACCGCTAGAGCGCCAGGCTCGCACATTGTTCAACAAGCAGCTCAACAGGAAGTTCAACAGGAAAAAGTCGCTCAAGTCGCAGGTGAGAAGACACCGCGCAAGGGTGCTGGTGCCCAGGGTCCACCAGTTCGCAAGCCCAGAGGCTTTCCCGAGACCGCCTTTGCGTACGCCCAAATGTGCGAGCCTGAATTGGGGGTCCCTCCCAAGGTGAATCTCGACAAATCGGTAGAAATACCCCTCTATGTTGACGGTGTTCGCGCTTACGGCGAATTGTTTACCTGCGACAACCCGACCTTGATTGGAAAATCGTCCGTATCGGGATCGACATTACAGAGATACGAAGGCAAGACCGCGGATGGCAACCCCCTGCCGGATGTTGTC
>CAZITS010000792.1:0-3303 GCA_964542185.1 uncultured Pirellulaceae bacterium | reverse complement strand
GCGGACTATTGGGTGGCCCATTTGCCGGACGACAAGGGGCCTTACTGGGACTTTGCTGCAGACCTGTCCCAACCACCTCCACAGGGAGCGCAGAAAGAGTCATCGGCTGGTGCCATCGCGGCCAGTGGCTTACTGGATCTGTCGAGTCAAACCGAATCTGCGGAGCGGGCGGGTGTTTACCGAGAAACGGCCTTACAGATGCTCGACGCACTGGTTGACCCGGAGTATTTAGCGAGTGAAACAACAGGATGGGAAGGTATTCTCAAGCATGGTGTTTACCACACCCGCAAGGAATTGGGGGTCGATGAATCGGTTATGTGGGGTGAATTTTTCCTGGTTGAGGCGTTGACGAAAGCGCTGGCCGATTAAGGATAGATACGAGAGCTTTCTGACGAACGAACCTGAGAGTGCACGCTGTTTTGGACCGATTGGTGCCAGTTTATGGAAATTGAACGTAACCCGACCCGTGAAGTTTCGATTGGCTCGATTGCCATTGGCGGCCAGTACCCTCTGGCGGTACAGAGTATGACTGCCACGGCGACCCAGGACATTGACGCGACGGTCCAGCAGATCAATGCGTTGCAGGCAGCTGGAGCGGACATTGTCCGAGTGGCCGTTGACAGTCAACGCGACGCGAATGCGCTGGTCGAAATTCGACAGCAAACCAAGGCGAATCTCGCGGTCGATCTACAAGAGAATTACCGCCTGGCAGAAACGGTCGCACCGTCCGTTGACAAGATTCGTTACAACCCTGGCCACTTGTATCACCACGAACGCGACAAGCCCTGGACGGAAAAAGTTGCGTGGCTGGCCGCGATCGCACGGGAACATGACTGTGCGATGCGCGTCGGTGTGAATTGTGGCAGTGTCGATCCGGCCAAGAAGGATGAATTTGATCCTCAGGATTCGATTACTCCGATGTTAGAGAGTGCCTGGGAACACTGCCGTTTTTTGGACGACCTTGGATTTCATCGATATTGCGTCTCCCTGAAAGATTCAGATCCCCGCAAAGTCATTGATGTCAATCAGCGATTTGCTGAGCGTCGTCCCGATGTGCCACTTCACTTGGGAGTTACCGAGGCCGGTTTGCCTCCGGACGGAATTATCAAGACCCGAATTGCGCTGGAGCAGCTGGTCAGCCGTGGTATTGGAGACACGCTGCGAGTGTCGCTCACGGTATCCAATGAAAGGAAGGTCGAAGAGATTGAGGCAGGGCGGCAGATTCTCAGTGACATCGCGTTGGGCCGCGTCCGTTCCGTCGTGAACTACGGTCTGGACACCCTGAACATCATCTCCTGTCCGAGTTGTTCCCGTGTTGAGAACGAGGCGTTTATCGAACTGGCAGAGAGTGTCAAAGAGATGACGCAGTACGCGCAAAAACACGCCATCACAATCGCGGTGATGGGGTGTCGTGTCAACGGCCCCGGTGAGACGGACGATGCCGACTTGGGGCTCTGGTGTGGACCCCAATATGTCAACCTCAAACGGGGAGAGGAGACGATCGGGGCCTATCCCTACGATGCGATTCTGGATCAGCTGAAGCAGGAACTAGACCGACTGATCTCGGATCAGAACAGCCGGGTTTAACCTCTTTGCTTCCGGCAGTATTTACTGTGCACGGATTATCTGACGCCGTCCAAGACAGGGAGAAGTGAGCTCATGAAACGTCTTCTGACATATGGTTTGTGCGGCTGGCTGGCAATGAGTGTGACCGTGGTGGCGGGGACCATCGATACCGTTGCCGGTACGGGTCAGGACAGCGACAACGGTGTTGCCGGAGAAGCGGACAAGATTAATGTTGCTCAGCCATTCGGTGTGGAGCTGGGACCGGACGGCGCACTTTACGTCACCGAAGTAGGGCATCATCGGGTGCGACGCGTTGATCTGGCAACGGGTCGTTTGACTACCGTTGCCGGAACGGGGGCCAAGGGTTATTCAGGAGACGGCGGATCGGCTCTCGCGGCCCGACTCAATGAACCGTACGAAGTTCGGTTTGATGCCGCAGGGAACATGTTTTTTGTTGAGATGCAGAACCACCTGGTGCGCAAAGTAGCAGCTGGCAGTGGACGGATTACCACAGTAGCAGGCACGGGCAAGAAGGGGTTTTCCGGTGATGGAGGTCCCGCGGTTAAAGCCACGTTTAATGTTCCCCACAGTATCGCGCTGGATGGGCGTGGAGGCCTCTACATTGCTGATATTGGCAACCACCGCATCCGTCGGGTCGATTTCAAGACCGGGCTGGTGGATACGGTTGCAGGTACTGGCGAACGCGTCCTGCCCCGCGACGGCCAGATGGCGCGAGGCAAGCCACTATTGGGACCCCGGGCGCTATTTATCCAGGGAAACACCTTGTGGATTGCTCTCCGCGAAGGCCACAGTATCTGGCAGATGGAACTGGGACGCGGAGTGCTCAGACACGTAGCAGGCACCGGCGCCAAAGGCTACAGCGGGGATGGTGGTTCTGCGAAGGAGGCAACGTTTAATGGTCCCAAAGGCATCGCTGTGGGACCGCAGGGCAAGGTCTATGTCGTGGACACAGAAAACCAGGCGATACGGGAAATCAACCTGCGCAGTGGCAAGATTGCCACCGTCGCCGGTAAAGGACCACAGTTTCGTGGCGGAGCGGGAGACGGAGGGTCTGCGACCGCGGCCGAATTGGATCGCCCCCATGGGATTTGCGTCAGCCCCAAAGGGGTGATCTTTATCGGCGACACAGTTAACCATCGTGTGCGGCGCGTTACTCCCTAGGCCAGACGTGGCTGCCGTGCACTTGGCGTTCGTTTCCGGTAACGGACGAGGGGCCACAGGCTCTCGCATGCTCGCTGGGCAGCCGCCAGCCCGCTCGCCATTCCGGTTGCGAATTGCATCGCTTCGTCACGCGAGAGTGGTTGCGCGGTCATCCGTTCATCGAGCGTCGTTCCCTGGGCATATTCCATCACGGCAAAGTACGTGCCGTCTTCATCGGTAAAGTCATACAGTCCGATGACATTGGGATGCGACAAGCTGGCGATCGCTTTGACTTCTCTTTTGAATCTTTCGACACTCACCGCGTCAACAACTGCGGCATTATTGAGGACCTTGATGGCAACGTCCCGCTGAAGCGTTGCGTCCTTGGCCAGATAAACCGTTCCCATACCGCCTGAACCGAGTTCCGAGACGATCTGATAACGTCCGAGGAGTTCGCGCTTATTTGTGTCCATCACACCCCCACACCGTGAAAAGTCGCAAACCAGCAGTGGTCGTTATAGTCCACCGCGATTGGTTTCGCGAGAGTTGCCAGGTTCGTTAGCCTGTGGCATTACA
>CAZITS010000791.1:0-3304 GCA_964542185.1 uncultured Pirellulaceae bacterium | reverse complement strand
CAACGCCAGTTAGCTTATCCCTCAGCCAAACTCGCGTCGGCACCAACACAAACCCAGCGACGTTAATACAACCTGTCTTACTACCCATTGAATTACTGCTTGCGTAAGTGACATTCCATGCCCAACGCCCGAGCACTAGATAAACGACGCAAGTCAATTCGAAATATCCGCAAGATCACGCGGACGATGGAATTGATTGCCACTGCACGCTTCAAAAAAGCCATGGATCGGGCAAGTGCGGCGACAGCATACACCGCCAGAATCTCACAACTGGTCAAAGACCTCAGTCAAAGTGGCCTGGAAGTCAGCCATCCCTTACTTGAACCCCACGAAAACCCACGCCACGCCACGCTGCTCGTCTTGACCGCCAATCGGGGGCTATGCGGCGGTTACAACGGCAACGTCATCCGGGGAGGGCTGTCTCGCCACAGCGAACTCAGCGAGTCAATGGAACAATTGACGTTTGAAGTCTCTGGAAAGCGTGGCATCTCTGCCATGAAGTTTCGTAACGTGGCAACAGACGCCGAATTCACGCAATTTGACGACCAACCGGGTTTCGAGGAAGTCGAAGTTCTGGCAAACCGGTATTTGGAAGCCTACGCAGCGGGCACCCTCGACCGACTCGACGTCGCGTACACGCGATTCATCACCAGCTCTCGGCAGGAAGCGACCGTCGAAACATTGCTTCCCCTGGGGGCATTGGAAACGGATGAAGCAGCCGACACGGACAGCCGCGGTGAATCGATGTACGAGTTTCTGCCTTCCGCCGAGAGTATTCTCGAAGAGGTAGTACCCAGCAGCTTCAAAGTTAAGTTATTCAAATGTTTCCTGGATGCCGCGGTGAGCGAACAAATCGCTCGCATGGTAGCCATGAAATCGGCGACGGAAAATGCGGACGATATGATCAAGAACCTCTCGATGACCTACAACCGAGCTCGCCAGTCTCAGATCACTGGTGAAATCATGGAGATCATCGGGGGTGTTGAAGCGCTCAAGAATTAACGGACTGGGAACGTATTCGCCTCCCATTCGGATCGCAGGAAAACAAAAAAATGGCAACAGCAACGACCACATCGAACATCGGACAAATCACTCAAGTCATTGGCTCCACGTTTGACGCCGAATTTGCCGAAGACAGGCTCCCGGCGATCTACAACGCCGTAAAAATTGAATCCGATGAAAAGGGAGTCAAAATCAACCTCACCGGCGAAGTGCAACAGCACTTGGGAGGAGGCCGTGTACGCTGTGTTGCCCTGGGAACTACGGACGGCCTGAAACGCGGTCAAGACTGTGTTGACCTGGGTATGCCCGTTTCAGTACCAGTCGGCGATGCCACCCTGGGAAGAGTCTTCAACCTGCTGGGAAATCCTGTCGATGGACGTGGCCCGGTGGAAACTGACGAACACTGGCCCATTCACAGGGAAGCCCCACCGCTTGCGGATCTGTCGACGAGCACCGAATTGTTTGAAACCGGAATCAAGGTTGTCGACCTGCTGACACCTTTCGTACGGGGTGGCAAGGCCGGCCTGTTTGGTGGTGCCGGCCTGGGCAAGACAGTCATTCTGACAGAGTTGATCGCCAGAATCGCTAGTTCACACGGTGGTTTCTCGGTGTTCGCCGGCGTGGGTGAACGTACGCGTGAAGGCACCGACCTGTGGCTGGAAATGCAGGAAACAGAGATCGGGCAAACCGGTCGCAAAGTCATTGAACAGACCTGCATGGTGTTCGGCCAAATGAACGAACCCCCGGGTGCCCGGCTGCGAGTCGCCCTGTCAGCTCTCACCATGGCCGAGTACTTCAGAGATGCAACGGGCAAAGACACCCTGTTGTTTGTCGATAATATTTTCCGCTTTTCGCAAGCGGGAAGTGAAGTGTCCGCACTGCTGGGACGCATGCCCTCCGCGGTTGGCTATCAACCCACGTTAGCAACAGAAATGGGGGCTCTGCAGGAACGCATTGCCTCTACCAGCAAAGGCGCCATCACCTCTGTCCAGGCCGTCTATGTTCCTGCCGACGACCCGACAGATCCGGCACCAGCGACTGCGTTCGGACAGTTAGACGCCTCCATTTATCTGGAACGATCGATTTCTGAGAAGGGCATCTACCCGGCCATCGACCCACTCGCCTCTTCCAGTCGTATCCTCGACCCCCAGTACGTCGGTGAACGGCATTACGCAATTGCCCGACGGGTACAAAATACGCTACAGCGTTATCGTGAACTGCAAGACATCATCGCCATCCTTGGTGTTGATGAATTAAGTGAAGAAGACAAACTGGTCGTACATCGGGCACGCCGCATCGAGCGTTTCCTCTCGCAACCGTTCCTGGTTGCCGAGGTCTTCACTGGAAAGGCAGGGGAAATCACACCGCTGGCTGACACCATTCGCAGTTTTGAAGAAATCTGCGACGGCAAATGGGACCATCTCCCCGAGGGAGCTTTCATGTATGTCGGTTCCGTCGAGCAGGCCGAAGAGGCAGCCAAGAAGATGGCCGCTGAGGTCGGTTCGTAGTCCAACTTACAGCACCGCTTACATTGTGCCTTGCCCCAGAAAACTCAAGACGCGCGGTTAGTACCATGGCTTCTCTTCGCTGTATTGTCGTGACTCCGGAAGAAACCTCACTCGAGGAGACTGTGGATTTCGTCGCACTGCCTTTGTTTGACGGAGAAGTTGGCATTAGTGCCAACCATAGCCCACTGATTGGACGTCTCGGCTATGGAGAGCTGCGACTTCGGTCGGATCAGGGAATCAGAAAGTTCTACCTCGATGGTGGATTTGTACAGGTCGCTGACAACGTAGTCTCCATTCTCACAGGCCGCGCAATTCCCGCGGAAGACGTTGACGGCACCGCCGCAAAGGAACAGCTTGCGGCTGCTCGAGGACTCCCCTCAAACACGCCGGAATTGATGGCAATTCGGGATCGCCAGATCGCCCAAGCCCGGGCGCAAATCCGACTCGGTCAGAATGCGTAAATGACAAATCGCATTACTGCTGGGCGATCAACTCCAAGCAAAGCGCGCGGACTTCGCTCGGATTGACATTCGGGTTGAGACGCTTGGCCTGCCCGACCAAGGCTCCCACCGCCTTTTCCTTACCTTCTTTGACCTCGGCAACGACGCGCGGATTCTCGGCCAGCAGGCCTTCACACAAGCTGCGCAGAGACCCTGCATCCACACTGACAATACCTAACGACTGCATCGCATCCGCAACCGATTCTCCGTGTTCAAACATCCGACCAAATACGTCGCGCCCGCGAGAGTTATCAAGTTCTCCGCTCGCGATTGCCTGGACAAGCCCAGCAAGGG
>CAZITS010000790.1:0-3305 GCA_964542185.1 uncultured Pirellulaceae bacterium | reverse complement strand
GGCGTCCCAATTGTCATCTCCGTGTCCGCCCCCCGAATAAAGCTGGACAAAACGGACACCGCGTTCGACCAACCGCCTCGCCATCAGGCACTGTGTACCAAAATACTCACCCGGATTACCGTTTTCGATCCCATACAGTCGCCTGGTCGCTGCCGTCTCTTGTCCCAGGTCGAGTGCCTCGGGCGCCGCCGATTGCATCCGGTAGGCCAACTCAAACGACTCAATGCGGGCTTCCAGTGCGGCTTCTGCCGGATGCCTGGACCGATGCCCACGATTCACCCGGGCCGCGTAATCCAGCAGTTGACGTTGCGTTGATCTCCCTAAACCAGCCGGCCGCTCGAGGTTCAAAATCGGAGTGCCGCGCGAACGGACCGGTGTGCCCTGAAACGCCCCGGGGAGGAACCCAGAACCCCAGTTTGGCGCTCCACCGATCGGCCCCCCACGGTAGTCGTACATCACCACGAAGCCGGGCAAGTCCTGGTTTTCACTTCCCAGTCCATAGGTGACCCAGGATCCCAGGCTGGGAAAACCGGTACGGATCATTCCCGTATTGACCTCAAACAGCGCCGGGGCATGACTGATGGAATGACCATAAACACCGCGCAACATGGCCGTGTGATCAATGACGCCCGCCAAATGCGGGTAACGATCCGATACCCAATGCCCACTTTCCCCGTGGCGAGCAAACTTGTACGGCGAAGGAAACAACCCGCCGCCACTACGAGCCCCCTTGGTATCCACGACATCGCCAACCCCTTTACCAGCGAATTGTGCCAGGGCCGGCTTGTAGTCAAACAAATCCAAATGGCTTGGTCCGCCATACATAAATAGAAAAATCACGCTTTTCGCGCGGGGTACAAAGTGGGCCCTGCGGGGTGCCAAGGGCGATCGTCCCTGCTCATCCGCAGCAGAGGATTTGGTGAACAGGCCCTCATCGGCAAGCATCGTGGCAAGGGCCACCGAACCCAATCCGCTTCCCGCTCGCCTCAGCAGTTCACGACGTGTGGGTGCACCGGGTCTTGGCAATCGATCAATCGACATAAAGAAACTCGTTCAAGGTGAACAGAATGTGGCACAAAGTAGCGACGGTCTGATTCTGGCCCGCCAATAACTGAACACTGAGCTCCAGCTCGTGTTCTGTCGGCGGCCGCGACAGAGCCAACCAGTAGGCCTCCTCGACCATCTCTCTCGGCCCTCTTTTCACGGGCGTAGTCAGACGCTGAGAAAACCGCTCCGCTTGCCCCCGCACAAACGCGTTATTGAGCAACAACAGTGCTTGTGTTGATACGGTGGTCTGCTCGCGTGCCCCGCGACTCTGCATCGCGTCTGGTACGTCAAAGGTCTCGAAGAACGGGACGCGCATCGAACGACGCATAAAGACGTAGATACTTCTTCGCCAGGTACTTCGACCATCTTTGATATTCGTCGGCCATTTGTTCGTAGATCCCGTCTTGATTGCATCGTGCGAAACCCAGGGTTTCACACTGGGACCATGGAACTGTCGATCGAGTGTGCCAGCCGATTGCATAATCGCATCTCGCAGAATTTCGGCCTGTAGACGTTGCGGATGGCGCCGCCAGAGCAGTTGATTCTCCGGGTCCACCTGGTGTCGCTCACGATCCCAGGTCGTCTCCTGGGTATAGGTCGAACTGGACATAATGGCGCGGTGCAATCGCTTCCACGTCCAGTCACCACGCACCAGCTCCGACGCCAGCCAGTCGAGCAGGTCCGGATGACTGGGGATATCCCCCACTCGACCGAAATTATTACTGGTTTTCACCAGCCCCCTGCCAAAATGAAATTGCCAGAGACGGTTGGCGATGACACGCGCCGTCAGCGCTCCGGCCCCCGCGTTCGCATCTGTCAGCCAGCGTGCCAGTCCCACACGGCCATCTCCCGCCGGTTTGCCACTTTCCTCGATCCATCGTGACACTTCGCCGTCGTCGAAACTAAGGGCGGCAAGCACACCCCGCCCGACATCTCCCCGTTTGGCTTCCGTGTCCCCGCGTTCGAGCAGGGGATTGGTGCGCGGCGCGCCACCCTTCCAGGTAAACGCCTTGACCTTGGCCATCATGCGGCCCACCGCCAACTCGCGGTCTCCCGCACTCCCTGGCAGGAAAAATCCCACCAGACGGTAATAGTCTCGCTGTGCAATCGGGTCGTATTTGTGATCGTGGCAACGCGCGCAACCCACCGTTAACGCCAGGAATGCCGATCCCGTCGAGGCCACGATATCGTCCATCTTGTCGTACATTGCTTTTTCGCGGTCCACACCATCCACGTTGGTCACCGTTGGGCCGGCTGTAATAAAGCCGGTGAGGGCCACCGCCAGCGGACGTTCCGGCTGCAGCAAGTCACCTGCTAACTGCCAGTGCACAAACCGATCGAAGGGGAGATCCTCGTTGAGCGCCCGAATTACCGCGTCGCGGTACGTCCAGGCGGTCGGGCGTTCACTGTCACTTTCGTACCCGTGACTCTCTCCATACCGTGCCACATCGAGCCAGTGCCTGCCCCAGCGCTCGCCATAGTGCGGGCTGGCCAACAACCGCGAAAGCAACCGCTCATAGGCATCCGGCGCGGGATCATTGACAAATCGCTCGACGGCATCGCGGGTCGGTGCCAGACCAATCAAATCGAAATAAGCCCGACGGATGAGCCGGCGGCGATCCACCGGACCGTTGGGTGCCACTTTGTGTGTTTGCGCACGCGACCAGACAAAGCTATCGGTTGCCGTACGGACCCAGGCATGTTGGTCGCGAGCGGGTAGCTGTTGCGTTGCCAGGTCGCGAAACGCCCAATAATCGCGTTCTTCCTCGCCAGCGACGACTCCTGCCTGCTGCCACCCCCCGAAAACCAGCAGGCAAGTGCAGGCCAACCAGGCCCGTGCTTGCCTGTCTCGAACAAGCTGCGCCATGACCGGCTTAGCCAACTGGCCCCCGCGACTCACGTCATTCTTTGTCCGCACAACCCACTCCATACTGAAACGCAAGGAGGGATGCACCACAAAGCCTCGCCTGGCGACGACACTGACCTCGCGCCGGGAGTCTCCTGGCCACCGAAGGCACCCACGTTCCTGCCCGTGGGATTGGCGTATCCCTGTCTTTTTTCCACGGTCAATTTTACCACCCAGCCAGATGTCTGAAAACAGAGACTCCGTGCTCCCTGCAATCGGGCCATACACGCACGACCGTGCAACTGGTAAGACTCCCGCCTGTTGGAGGCGATTGACATGCGCCAGGAAGTATCCGAGCATGACCTGAACCTGCTCGGCATCCCCTTTCCTGATGCAAGAAGCGCACTTTGCT
>CAZITS010000789.1:0-3305 GCA_964542185.1 uncultured Pirellulaceae bacterium | reverse complement strand
GCACTTGCGCGGCAGCCGAACCGGCCTTCGATGTACTGATTCGTGGGGGGATGGTCATCGATGGAACGGGTACGCCACCGCAACGTCTCGACGTGGGAATTCGCGGAGCTCATATCGCGACCCTCGGCACGCTGAACGACGCCCAGGCCAAACAGGTCATCGATGCTACCGGACTGGCCGTCGTGCCAGGCTTCATCAACATGCTTAGCTGGGCCACCGAGTCCCTGCTTCAGGACGGTCGCGCCGAAAGCGACATCCGCCAGGGTGTGACCCTCGAAGTCATGGGTGAAGGCTGGTCAATGGGCCCCCTCAACAACGTCATGAAACAAGATCTGCTCAAGGCACAGGGAGATATCAAGTTCGACATCCCCTGGACCACACTGGCCGAGTATCTGGAACATCTTGTCGGCCGCGGAGTCGCTCCGAACGTCGCGTCGTTTGTCGGCGCCACGACCATTCGGATTCACGTTCTGGGACGAGCTGACCGACAGGCCAATGCGTCAGAGCTGGAAGAGATGCGGGCCCTCGTTCGCCAGGCCATGGAAGCGGGCGCCCTGGGCATCGGCTCGTCCTTGATTTACGCGCCGGCGTTTTACGCCGATACCCGTGAGCTCACCGAGCTGTGTAAAGTCGCTGCCGCTTATGACGGACTCTACATCACCCATTTGCGGAGCGAGGGCAACCGATTTCTCGAAGCCGTCGATGAAATGCTCCAAATCGCCCGTGACGCAAATATCGCGGCTGAAATCTACCACCTCAAAGCAGCTGGGCAACAAAACTGGCATAAGCTGGACCAGGCAATTCAGAAAGTTGAGCAAGCGCGTGCGGAAGGTTTGAGAATCAGCGCGAACATGTACACCTACACGGCCGGCGCAACCGGCCTCGACGCCGCCATGCCACCGTGGGTGCAGGAAGGGGGCTTTGACCGCTGGAGAGACCGCCTGCGAGACGAACGGGTGCGGCAACGAGTCGCTCGGGAAATGCAAACGCCTACCAACGACTGGGAGAACCTCCTCCTCATGGCCGGCTCGGCCGATAAAGTTCTGCTCGTCGGCTTCAAGAACGCCGACCTCAAGCACCTGACCGGCAAAACCCTGGCCCAGGTCGCCAGGCAGCGCAATAAATCTGTCGAAGAAACCGCGATGGACCTGGTTGTCGAGGACGGCAGCCGAGTTGACGCAGTCTATTTCTTGATGGACGAAGCCAACGTCCAACGCAAACTCGCGCTGCCCTGGGTTTCGTTTGGGTCAGATTCGGCGGCACTGGCGCCGCGCGGCGTGTTCCTGCAGAGCAATCCTCATCCGCGAGGCTACGGGTGCTTCGCCCGTTTGCTGGGAAACTACGTGCGCGACAAGAAAACGATTCCACTGGAAACCGCAATCCACAAACTAACGGGACTGCCCGCCAGGAACCTCGGCATTCGCCGTCGGGGACAGCTGCAATCCGGTTACTTCGCGGACGTGGTGATCTTCGATCCCCAGTCAATCCAGGATCACGCTACTTATGCGGAACCACATCAATTCGCAACCGGTGTCCGCGACGTGCTGGTCAATGGCAAACTTGTACTACACAACGGCAGCATTACAAAAAACCGCCCAGGTCGCATCGTACACGGCCCGGGGAAGTGGCGCCGCCAAGACGCGCGGCCACCTATCCAAGTCACCGCCGATGCGCTCCGCGTCCACCAGGACAGTTTCGTCTTTGACGGCCACAACGACCTTCCCTGGGCCGTGCGTACCAAGGGCGATAGTTCGTTCACCAAACTGGATATCGCGAAACCGCAGCCCCGCTTGCACACCGATATTCCACGTCTGAAATCAGGAAATGTCGGGGCCCAATTCTGGTCGGTCTATGTCCCAGCAGGCACCGCTCGCCAGGGCACCGCGCTGCTCCAAACACTAGAACAGATCGAACTCGTGAAAGAGATGGTCCAACACTATCCCAACACATTCCAACTCGCACATTCCACTGAGGACATCCAACGCATTCGCAAAGCCGGACAAATCGCCTCGCTGATCGGTGTCGAAGGAGGCCATGCGATTGAAGATTCCCTGCAGAATCTGCGCCGCTTGTACCAATTGGGCGCCCGCTACATGACATTGACGCACTCCGACACGCTGACGTGGGCAGATTCAGCCACCGGAAAGGTGCAACACAACGGGTTAACACCTTTTGGTGAGGCGGTCGTGCGTGAAATGAACATTCTGGGCATGCTCGTCGACCTGTCACATGTCTCACCTGACACGATGCGTGATGCATTACGGATCACAGAGGCACCGGTAATCTTCTCACATTCGTCTGCCCGGGCGCTTGCCGACCATCCCAGGAATGTCCCAGACACCGTCCTCCGAAAAGTCGCGGACAACCGGGGCGTGGTCATGGTGAACTTCTACAACGGCTTTATCCATCCCGAGGTCGGGCCCAGGAGAGAGCGCGAAGAAGCCTTCCGCACCGCATTCAAAAAGAAGTCCTCTGATCCTGCTGCACTACAAACCGCATTGCGCCAGTGGCGGCGGCAAAACCCACTTCCCGTCGGCGATGCACACCAGGTGGTAGACCACATCGACCACATTGTCCGGGTAGCCGGAATCGAACATGTCGGGCTAGGTGCCGACTATGACGGTGTCAGCGTAGTACCCCAGCAGCTGCCTGACGTAAGTGCCTATCCGGTCATCACACAAGAATTGCTGAATCGCGGTTACACGCGCAGTGAAATCCATCAAATTTTGAGCGGAAATGTGATGCGCGTTTTCCGAGAAACCGAGCAGGTCAGCCAGGAGCTGCAGCACAAGGCCAGCCGGTAAGCCACTTACCAGGGCAAGGCGGAACATCCTCGAGGGGGCCAGGGACACCGCCACTCAATTGTGGCGCACCGTGATCACATCACCATCCTGGATGACGTAGTCTTTCGGCTCCTGACGTACCAACCGCGCGGCCTTGACTTCTCGCTCACTACCCAGACGGATCAAGTCGTCCACATTCATTGTCTCTGCACGAATGAAGCCACGTGCCAGGTCTGTATGGATTCCATCAGCAGCCTCTAGTGCTGTACCGCCTTGGCGCAGCATCCAAGTGCGAACTTCCTTTTCGCCGGCAGTGAAAAACAGCATTTGTCCCGAAGTGTGCATGATCTGACGCAGCAAACTATCCGTGCCGATCTGCTGCACATCCATCTCAAGACAAAATTCCTCGCGCTCACCTTCCGGCAACTGCGCAAGTTCAAGCTGCAGTCCCAAAGCGACAGCGAAGCGAGGCGCTTCTGGCGAAGCGTCCTGGAGATAACGCTGCGAGTCCCCGTCATCGTC
>CAZITS010000788.1:0-3308 GCA_964542185.1 uncultured Pirellulaceae bacterium | reverse complement strand
CGCGGAGTTTCCGTCCTATGACGTCAGTCGGTATTTGCATGAAGACAAAGTGGGCCGCGCGTCTGCGCGTACGATGGATTCGAGACAGCGTGGTTTGATGCGATCCTATCTGCGGAACATTCACACGATGGAGCAATTGTCGCGTGTGTCGACCAATTTGAGTCTGTTGAAACTGCACCAGCAACAATTTCTGGATGCGGACAAACGCGCTGTGGAAGTAGAGGTCACGGGCTTGAGGATTGGGCCTTTTCAACTGGTCACCTTTCCGGGCGAGCTGACCGTCCAGGTTGGCCTCGATATCAAGGCCGCCGTCAAGGACCCGAATACCTTTGTTTCAGGCTATACCAACGGCTACATCTACTACGCGCCGAATGCGGAACAGTTGAAGAATGTGGGGGGTGCGCAGGAAGACAGTGACTGTATCCTGGCTCCCGAATGGCACAAGATCTTTGAGAACAAGGCGCTCGCTATTCTCGAGAAACTTTAGTTCCGCGAGCGACGAGTGGAAGGGATTTCGGTAACGGAGAGGCAGTAGGCCTGGAAATGCCCTGGCCGCCGGTGGAAACCGCTGCTGAATTGTCAGGCCAGTTACCGTAGAATAGTGCCATGCAACTGTTTCTACACACTGTGTTACTGCACGCTGTTAGGTGCGCCGGCCTGCTGCTGTTTTTCTGTCAGCAGGTTGTTGCCGGCGCAGGTGATGTCGATTACCTCAAGGACATCAAACCCCTCCTCAAGAGTCGCTGCTATGCCTGCCATGGAGGACTCAAGCAGGAATCGTCACTGAGGCTGGATACGGCCTCACTGGCACTTCAGGGGGGGGATTCGGGTGCGGTCATCGCGCCCGGAGATCCCGAGGCCAGCCTCTTGCTACAGAAGGTTGCCGAGACGGATGAGTCCTCTCGAATGCCGCCGGAAGGTGACCCCCTGACGCCCGGGGAAGTTGAGTTGATCCGTGCCTGGATCCTGCGGGGTGCAACTGGTCCGGCCGACGAAAGTCCAGAAGCCGACCCGCTGCAGCACTGGGCGTTTCAGGTTCCAGTCCGGCCGGAGGTGCCAGCCGTACAGAATCCTCAATGGACTCGTAATCCGATTGATGCCTTCCTCCTGGCTCGCGTAGAGGAACAGCAACTGGCGATCACTCCGGCGGCCAGTGATGCGGAATTGATTCGACGTTTGTACCTCAATCTTATCGGGCTGCCTCCGACACCTGCACAGTTGGATGCCTATCTCACCAATCCAACCCAGGACAATTGGACACGTGTTGTCGAGGAGGTGTTGGACAAGCCGCAGCATGGTGAACGGTGGGGCCGGCACTGGATGGATGTCTGGCGGTACAGTGACTGGTACGGACGGCGTTCGGTACCGGACGCGTTGAATAGCTATGGTCAGATATGGCGCTGGCGCGATTGGATCGTGCGGTCGGTCAATGAAGACAAAGGCTATGACCAGATGGTCCTGGAAATGCTGGCTGGTGACGAGATTGCTCCGGCAGATCAGGCGAACTCAGTGGCCACTGGATTTATTGTCCGCAACTACTATCGCTGGAACTACAACACCTGGATGAAAGACCTGGTGGAACACACCGGCAAAGCATTTCTTGGTTTGACTCTGAATTGCTGCCACTGTCACGATCATAAATACGACCCGCTGACCAACCGGGAATACTTCCAATTCCGGGCGTTTTTTGAACCCATCGACATCCGGCAGGAACGCGTTTCCGGAGAACCAGATCCGGGGCCCTATCCGGAATACAAGCTGGGAGTGTCACTCAAACCTTTGCAGACCGGTATGGTGCGGATTGCGGATGCGAAACTGGATGCGGAGACGTTTATCTACCGAAAAGGGGAGTCGCGCGACATTATCAAAGGTCTGCCCGCCGTGGCACCGGCACCTCCTCGTATCCTGGGTGGTGGACGCTTTACGTTTACCCGCATCGATCTTCCTCCGCAGGCCTGGTATCCGGGTTTGCGCGATTATGTCCGCCAGGATGAGCGGTCGCCATTGGTGGCCGAAGTCACGACATCGGCAGGGATCGTCAAGAAGTCGGCGGAACTGGCTGCTAAGGCGGCCAGCGAGTACGACAAGGAATACGCTCGGTTGGACCAGATTGTTGCGCGCGATCGAATGGCGTTGGCGGAATCCCGCGTTGCCGCGCTGGACGCGGTCACCCTGGCCGATGACATTCAGTACCTGGATAGGCAAGGTGACGGGCAAGCAGCGGCGCGGGCTGCCAGCCGAGCGCAACGTCTGGCCAAGCTGAATCAGGCGCGTTACGACCATTCGCAGGCGGTACGCGCCGTCTACGCGGCGCGGCAGAAGGACGCGACGGATGCGAAGGCACAGAAAGAACTGGCAACTGTGGTGGCTAGTGAATCGGCGGCAGCAAAAAAGGTGAAGGAGCAGACCGCGGCATTGGAGACCGAATCTGCGACCTACAGTCCCCTCGGCCCGCAGTATGCGCGGCAGTCGACCGGGCGTCGCACCGCGTTGGCGCGGCGCATTATTTCGCGGCAGAACCCGCTTACCGCGCGGGTTGCGGTTAACCATATCTGGAAGGCGCATTTTGGTGTGCCGCTGGTGGGGACGCCGGAGAATTTTGGGCGCAATGGTGACAGTCCGACCCACCCGCAGTTGCTTGATTGGTTAGCGTTGGAATTGATGGAACATGACTGGAAGATCAAGCACATCCATCGCTTGATTCTTGGCAGCCAGGCATACCGCATGTCGTCCAATCCCGCGTTGACGCCAGCGTCTAACGGCAAGCGAGACCCCGAAAACAAGTACTACTGGCGTTTCCATGCGGCGCGGATGGAAGCAGAGGTGGTGCGCGATAGTATTCTGTACGTTGCCGGCCAATTGGATTTGACCATGGGCGGCAAGCACATTCCCGATACCGAGGGATTGAAGACCTTTCGCAGAAGTCTCTATATCGAGCACCATGGTGAAGGTCGAATTCAATGGCTCGATTTGTTTGATGCCCCCAACCCAACGGACTGCTACATGCGGACGACAAGTGTCCGTCCACAACAGGCACTCGCGCTGGCAAACAGTCAGATCGCCCGGCGGCAGGGCATTTTGTTGGCGCGACTCCTGCACGAGCAGGCCGGTGATAACGCGAGCTTTGTGGTCGCTGCGTTTCGACAGGTTCTGTCACGCAATCCGACGAGCGCAGAAAATGCTGTCAGCCTCGAGTTTCTGGCAGCGCAGGTCGAGCGATTCCAGGATCAAATGCCGCAGCAGGTTCCGGCAGTCGATGAAACCAGTGAAGTGGTTCCCTCCAGTGAGCCACTGCTGAGAGCACGCGA
>CAZITS010000787.1:0-3308 GCA_964542185.1 uncultured Pirellulaceae bacterium | reverse complement strand
GCTACTGAATGACGAAAAATGGACCCTGGCGGAAGGTGCAGTTCGTCTTTGGCCCAACGTGGGGCTGCAGGTTTCCCAGTGGATGCTGGAGGCGCTGGCGGAAGCCACCGCTGTGCCTCTGGATGTACCTTTTCAAGATCTCAGTGCCCGTCAACGGCGCGTGATTATGCATGGGACAGGCAGCCAATGGATCGATGTGCGGCGCAAGAAGCGAGGTGCTCGGAAGAAGTCCAAGCAAAAAGATACAGTCGATTCCACGCCGTTGTTTCGGTTCCAATTCAAGGGGCTATACCCTGCCTTGGAGGAGGCTTCCAGACTCTCACCGTCATTTCGGTCCCGCTTGGAGCAGTTTGTCGATGAAGTAGCTTGTTCTTCCTGTGGTGGCGCGCGGCTCAGAGATGATGCTACGGCAGTTCGTTTTCGCAAGCGAACGATCGACGAGATTTGTCGACTTCCGTTAGGCATACTGCTGCAAGAGCTGAAACGCTGGAGGCTGTCGCGGCGCGACAGTCGAATCGTGGGTGAAGTCGTGCGTGAGATCGAAAACCGCGTTCAATTTCTGGTTGATGTGGGGCTCGATTACGTCACAGTGTCGCGGGGTGCGGCGACGTTATCCAACGGTGAAGCCCAACGCATTCGCCTGGCGAGTCAGTTGGGAAGTGGGCTGTGTGGTGTTTTGTACGTCCTGGATGAACCAACCATAGGTTTGCATCCACGTGATAACCATCGACTGCTTTCGGCGCTGCATAAACTGCGAGATTTGGGCAACACGTTGCTGGTGATCGAACATGATCGAGAAGTGATCGAAGGCAGTGATTACCTGGCAGACTTTGGCCCGGGCGCCGGGAAATTAGGGGGACACATTGTCGCCAGCGGAACACCCAGTCAGGTTGCTCGGAAACGAGCCTCGGTGACCGGTCCCTATCTTTCTGGGAAAAAGTCAATTGTCGTTCCCAGCAACCGCCGTAGTCACGCACTGGTCGAGAATGTTGAACAAGGCTCCTGGCTCAGCATTCGAGGGGCTCGTCATAATAACTTGCGCGATGTGGACGCGAGAATTCCACTCGGTATGTTGACCGCCGTAACCGGTCCCAGCGGGAGTGGCAAGAGTTCGCTGATCGATGACATTCTCTATCGGGCGCTGTCCCGACGGTTGCATAGGGCCGGCCATGTCGCGGGTGCACATGACGCCATTGAAGGCATCGAGCACATCAACAAAGTCATTCGTGTAGACCAAAGTCCGCTGGGTAATTCGCCCACGTCAAATCCGGCGACCTATACCGGGGTGTTCGAATTAATTCGCATGTTGTTTGCCCAATTACCACAGGCCAAACTGCGCGGTTATTCACCTCGGCGTTTTAGTTTCAATGTTGCTGGTGGTCGTTGTGAACATTGCGAAGGCAACGGTCAGATCTGTATCGAAATGCACTTTCTCCCGGATGTCTGGGTGGAATGTGATAGCTGTCGGGGCAGACGCTATAACGCGGAAACGCTGGCGATTGAGTTTCATGGGCTCACGATTAGCGATGTGCTTGATGCAACATGTCGTGAAGCACTGGTGCTGTTCCAGAACATTCCCAAGATTCGGCGGGTGCTCGAAACCTTGTGTGCCGTCGGGCTTGACTACTTGCGGTTGGGACAGGCGGCGCCAACGCTGTCTGGCGGTGAAGCCCAACGCGTCAAGTTAGCTGCAGAGCTGTCGCGACCTGATACCGGTAGAACACTGTACATTCTCGATGAACCGACCACAGGTTTGCATTTTGATGACCTGCAGAAATTATTGGACGTCTTGCATCGGCTGGTGGATCTGGGCAACACAGTGGTGGTTATCGAGCACAACCTGGACGTGATCAAACAAGCCGATTGGGTTATCGACCTGGGACCAGAGGCCGGCGCGGGAGGTGGGCAGATTGTCGCTGTCGGGACGCCCGAAACAGTCTGCCAGCGACCCGAGTCTAATTCAGCGAATGCGAACAAAAAGTCGGCAGCGTCATCGAACAAAAAGAATAACAGCCGGCGGAAGGAAAAAACGGTTGAGCTGTCACATACGGCTGTGGCCTTGGAGCCAGTGTTGGCCGCCGGTCCTCACGTTGCCCGCGCGGTCGATTCGGATTCCGACAACGACACGCCGCAGGATGGTGATTTGGATATCACTGAAGTCGGCAAGGATGCCCGTATGCCATGGCAGGTGGATGGGCGTCAATGGCACACTCAAGACCGCGTGGGCCGTCGTGGTGAACCGACTCGCTGGGACGGCAGTGTCCTGGGAGAAGTCGTGGACCGCATCCACGACTTGGGGTCGTTTAGCCAGACCGACTGGAACAACCGTAGCGTGGTGGAAATCTCTGCTCCGAAAAAGAGCGCCGGTTGGTTCTTTCATGCAATTACAGGCGAAGCGTGGTTGCTCAAAATGAAGTTTCGGGTGCCCCGAGATACGTTCCAGCGAGGCGCGTTGCAGAAACAGATTCCCCTTAAAACACTGAATCAACTTGATGCCATTCCCCTGTATAGCAACGAGTCCCGGGTGAAAGTCAAGAACGCACGTGGGCCGTTTCAGGAAGTCGAGTTGCGAGTGCATGCTCTGGACGAAATCGATTGCGCCGGATTCTGGGACTTTCTAGAACAGGCTGTGCGTTGTTTTGGGGAGTTACACGGTGCTGCTGGAACACGCTCGGTTGAGGATTTCAGCCCCTGGAAAAAGCTCGGGCGGAAGTGGCACTTCATGCGAAAAGGATTTTCCCCGGGGCGCCGTGTCTTGTGGAAAGTCGCTGTGTTGGAGGAACTCGTTGAAATGCTAATGGAAGTTGCGCCGCAAGGGGAGTTTCTCTGGAACAACCAGACGCAAGTGAATTTATGTGTGAAGGGCCAACGAGAGCCTTGGGCGCGTTTGCTGACCAAACGTCATGCCTCGCTTGACCTGATCTTGACGGGGCCCGAGAACCAGATGGGTTTCGGACGCGTCGCGGACTTGGGACGGGAGCGAGAATTTGATGACAGCAAGCCAGGTGTGGATCAGATTCAGCTCAAATTTAAAACACTCGGGGACGTGCGTACCGGTAATTTGAGGAAATTCCTGGAGGAACATCTAGACGGTATCAAGTCGACGCCAGGGAGATCTCCGTAATGGATGAAGCACTGCTGGCCCCCAATTTCTTATTTCGGTTTGCTGCGCCCTGCAAGTATCGTGATCTTCAATGGTCGCGTCGCGGCATTGAGCTGGAAGAAGATTGTCGCCTTCCCAGTTTTGGTGAACTGGAAGGTCGGCAGCTGTTTGCTGACGTCCGCGCTGCCTGGAACGAGACAGGTTT
>CAZITS010000786.1:0-3309 GCA_964542185.1 uncultured Pirellulaceae bacterium | reverse complement strand
CTCGTTTTTTTGGGAACCAGGGGCCTGAGCCGGATGCCGCAGCGCTGCGTCCCGACAGTATGTTTTTGCTGGCGTCGATTACAAAGCCTGTGACCTACCTGGGTGCCATGTTGCTGGTCGAACGCGGATTGTTGAACTTGAGCGATCCAGTGCGGCGTTACATTCCTGATTTTGCGGCGCATCACAAGGAGCAGGTGCTCGTCCAGCACCTGTTTACCCACACGTCCGGGTTGCCCGATATGTTGCCCGACAACGTGCAGTTGCGCCGTCAACATGCGCCGTTGGAGAAATTTATCAGAGGGGCGATTCGGGACACGGTACCCATCTTTCCGTCTGGTACTGGATATAGTTACCAGAGCATGGGTACGCTCGTCGTCGCAGAGCTTGTGCAACGCATCAGTGGGCGATCTATACACCAGTTCTTGCAAGAGGAGATTTTTCAACCATTGGAAATGAAGTCCAGTGGATTGGGGTCGCGCGGATTCCCTCGCGAGAGATTAGTGCGGGTGGAGACCCCTGAGTACCAGGACGGAACTGATTTTGGTTGGAACAGCTCCTATTGGCAGGAACTGGGTGTACCTTGGGGTGGGATGTTCAGTTCCCCGGAAGACTTTGCATTAATTTGCCAATTGATGTTGTCTAAAGGGAAGTTGGGAACGGAGCGGATTTTGTCACCCGCGACAGTGGAGATGATGACTTCTAGCCGTCTCGATGATTACCCTGAGTTGCCCGAGTCAATTCGCCGAAGTCAGCCATGGGGTTTGGGGTGGAGAATGAATCACCCCGGTACGCCAGGCAGTTGGGGTGATTTGTTGGACCGATCAGTATTTGGACACACTGGAGCCACGGGAACGATGTGCTGGATCGATCCACGCCGAGAAGGATTTTGTTTGATATTTACGAGTGGGATTCGGTCGCGGGCGCCCTGGCGGTTGGTCCAGGTTTCAAATGCTGTGGCAGCATCATTCGTTTGATTCGCACGCTTTTTGCGCAGGGTATTGATGGCATTAATGTTAGTCCGCTTGTTTTGAACTTTCGGTTAATTGATTGTTGTAGAGCGTGATCTTAAAAAGCCGAGAGGTTGGTTGCCCCGGGCGACGTTACTGTAGCGTGGACTCCTGCTTTTCGACTCAGCCTGTGAGTGACCATGACTTCTTCCGATTACGTTCGCCATGAACATCACGAGTTCATCGATGCCAGCGAGCAGGCATTGGAGAATGGGACGCTCCAGTCGATTCTCGGCCGATTGGGTGACACGTTAGGAGCGCGAAACCGCGAAGCCTGGCAGGCTTTCAACCAATCGGATCAGGTGCGCGAGCGTGCGCGTGCGATCAAAGATGCGACGTTGGCGGACCTGGATGAGCATCTTGAAACTCTCGAAGCAAGCGTTTTATCTCGCGGCGGTCACGTACATTGGGCGGCAGATGGTGAAGCTGCGTGTCAGGCGGTCTTGAAAGTATTGCAAACTCATGAAGCTCGCATGGTGGTCAAATCCAAGTCGATGACTAGCGAGGAAATTCACCTCAATAAAGCCCTGGAACAAGCGGGTGTTGAGGTAGTGGAAACGGATTTCGGTGAGTACATCATTCAGGTTGCAGGTCATCGCCCATCACACATTGTAGGGCCGGCGCTACACATGTCTTCACAAGATGTAACGGAAGTTCTCAACCAGGTTTCCGAAGAACCCTTGTCGAATGACCGTGTTGAGTTGGCCGCGTTTGCCAGAAGGCAGCTCCGCGGGCGATTCGCAGCCGCAGATGTAGGTATTACGGGAGTGAATTTTGCCGTTGCTGAGACCGGGTCGATTGTGTTGATTTCCAATGAAGGGAATGCGCGGTTGACGACCAGTTTGCCCCGAGTCCACATTGCCATCATGGGCATCGAAAAAGTTATTCCCCGCCTGGCTGATTTGCCGTATTTTCTGAAGGTGTTGGCGCGTGCAGCGACTGGTCAGAAGCTTTCAATCTATACGTCGATTGTGCAGGGGAAACGCGCACCGGACGAACTGGACGGTGCGGAGGAGTTTCATCTCATTATCCTCGACAATGGTCGTAGCCAGATTCTACAGAGTCCGCTCCGTGAGAGTCTATTTTGCATTCGATGTGGAGCTTGCCTTAATGCGTGTCCGGTTTACCGCAACGTTGGTGGGCACGCGTATGGAGGCGTGTACGCTGGGCCAATCGGTGCGGTCTTGACGCCTTTGTACGGTGGATTGGAGGATCACCATCATTTGCCCCATGCCTCGAGTCTTTGTGGTGCTTGTCAAGCTGCCTGCCCCGTTAAGATCCAGATTCCCGATATGCTGGTCAAACTCCGGGAACAATTGCACACGAGCCACGTAGCCACAGGACGTATGGAAGCACTTGCCTACCGTGGTTGGGCATGGATGTTGCGGCATCCTCGAATCTACCGGTCGGTAACCTGGTTCATTTCACGGACGCTAGGGAGAGTGAAGCGTCGGTCTGGTTGGTTGCGGCGTTTGCCCGGTCAACTTGGAGGCTGGACTCAGCGTCGTGATTTTCCTGCCCCTGCCCCGCTGCGATTTCGAGACTGGTGGAAGGAGCAGAACCTTTGAGTCGAGACGAATTTCTGGCGAATATTCGACGTGCTGCGCAGATCGGTCGCGCCTATCGCGTTCACTCCGCCGACATCACTGAACAAGTGGGGTACGTGGGAGCTGATCAGGATTTGTGCGCGGCGATGGCAGAAGAGGTAAATGCTGTGGGCGGGGTGGCGACCGTTGTTGCAGATGCCGCGGCGGCGTTAGTGAGATTGGATGAGATTTTCACTGAACACCAGCCGAAATCGGCCATTTGTTGGCGTCATGCCCTGCTCGATCATCTTGGTCTGGCTGGTTTTCTGGAAGAGCGAGAGGTTGCACACTCAGCGTATGAGTCGTGGTCAACTGAGTCGACAGAAACCTATCGCGATACCTGGCTTGCAGCGGATATTGGTATCACCAGTACGGATGTTGCAATCGCCGAAACGGGGTCGCTATTGGTTGCCTCGGGCCCAGGACACGAACGAGTCGTCTCGCTTTTGCCCCCTGTTCACGTAGCTCTGGTGGCGCGCTATCAGATTGTGCCGGATTTGATTGACGCAGTGTCCTGGTTGGGAAAGCAAGAATCTGACAACCTGGCCAGCAACGTGACGTTAATCAGCGGTCCCAGCAAGACTGGCGATATCGAGCTCCAGTTGACGACCGGAGTTCACGGGCCCGGCCATTGGTATGTCATTGTGATTCGAGATGCTGATGTGTGAAGGGCCGGGTGTGGTGCACCGGTCGGCAGATCAACCGGCAGCGCACAC
>CAZITS010000785.1:2446-3312 GCA_964542185.1 uncultured Pirellulaceae bacterium | reverse complement strand
GTGGCAGTGCGGTCCAGGGCGTTTGTGGCGCTGGCCCGACTGGACTCCGCCAAGGGATCGGAGTATCTCCATAAATATGCGTCAGAGATGCATTCGAGCGCCGTACGAGCTGCGGCCATTGAAGCCTTGGCCATTGTCGACTCTCAGGGCGCTGCGGTGCGGGCCGCAGCGTTTCTCAGCGGCGCGGATGTTGCCAGACATGATCCCACCAGAGTGCTCCGAGCAGTATTGGAGCGGAAGGGTGGCGCGGCGGCATTGGCGAGTGCACTAGCAAGTGAGAGTCTGGATGCAGAAAGGGCGACTGGCCTGTTGCGGGCACTTTTCTCGAGTGGGCGTTCGGATCCGTCATTGGTGGCGGTTTTGCAAGCAGCGATTGGGCCTGCGGCGGCTCCGCCTGAGTACAGCCCATCCCTGGTGGAACGTTTGGCAACCGCAGCAGCTGAATCCGGTGATGCAGTACGTGGCAGAGCGTTGTTCGCTAAGTTGGCATGTGCCTCGTGTCACAAGATAAGTGGGGCAGGCGGCCGCGTGGGGCCTGACCTGACAGCGATCGGAACCACGTTGTCGGCACAGCGGATTGTTGAAGAGGTGCTTTGGCCGAGTCGCCAGGTCAAGGAAGGGTACTCGATGTTGACCGTGATTACAGAGGACGGCAAGGTGCACCAAGGTTACGAACGCCGCTCGGCGGGGAGCCGTGAGGCGGGGCAGCTTGTGCTCGAGAGTCTTGCTACCGCGGAACAGATCACGATTGAGAAAGCTGAAATTGCAGAGACGCGTGTCACGGGCCGCGCGATGCCAGCCGGGTTGATGGCCTTGTTGTCGAAATCGTTTTTTTTTGAATGATTTGACGACCACCGAGAACTTGG
>CAZITS010000785.1:0-2436 GCA_964542185.1 uncultured Pirellulaceae bacterium | reverse complement strand
TTGTTGGACTTGATTCAGTACCTCAGAGAACTTGGGAAACTCCAATGAAGAAAATGATCTGCGCTATGGGACCGGCAGTCCTGGTAACGCTCTTTATCTGGTCCCGCGCCCCTGCAGCCGACACCGCGGCTTTACGCCAGGAATCCGAGAAAGGTTTTGTTCCCATGTTTGATGGGAAGTCGCTGAAAAACTGGGCGGTCATGCCTGAGAAGGCAGCTGCCGCCTGGTCGGTTCAGGATGGCATGATCGTGGGAGAAGGTGACAAGGGACGCAGCTATCTGGTCTTTGCCAACAGGAATGTGGCGGATTTTGAACTCAAATTCAGCTATCGTTTTCCGGGTAAAGGGAATAGCGGTGTTAATATCCGCGCTCGTGTAGACAAAACTGGAAAACGAGGCTTTCAGGGGTATCACGCCGATCTAGGGCATGTTGGCATCGGCAAGCAGGTGCTCGGCGCCTGGGACTTTCATACGCCAGGGCGACGGGAACATGCCTGTTTTCGGGGAGACCGGTTGGTTATCGACAAAGATGACAATCCGACTGTTACCCGCATTGATGGTGCGGTCACCGTCAAGGAAATCCGGAAAGGTGGATGGAATGACGTGCATGTGATCGCACACGACAACCACTTTCAACTGTACATCAACGGGAAACTTTCGTCCGAGTTCATTGAACACCTGGAAACGAAACGCCGGTTGCATCGAGGTATGATTCAGTTGCAGCTGCACGATCCAGGGATGGTCGTGCACTTCAGGGAACTGCGGCTGAAGATTCTTCGTTAAGTCGCCATTGCGTTGTCGTTGGGCGAGGATGCCTTGTCGAGGAGCGAAGCCGGTGAGTGTGTTATCTCCAGTCACGGCAGGGCCAAGCGGAAAGAAGTTTCACATGGCCGATCCATTGCGGTGGATCCTGGCGGGACTTGTTACCCTGCTGGCGCTGTGTGGCCCGACGCGAGCTGAGAGTACAGACGTGCTCCTCTCAGGACATCCCCGCGAGTCCTATCGCGATGTCAAAGACATCGATGCAATGGAAGACGCATTACGACGTTCCCTCGCTGCAAAACAACGATATTCGTTCTCGCGCAGTTGGTGGAAATGGGATCGATTGCGTTGTCGTTATGTAGATGGAGGACGCGTTGATGGCAATGCCCTGAGAGTTCTCAGGGCGGTGTTCCGTGGGCTGCTTTTGGACTGGCATGCCAGGCTGGAAGTGCAAGGCGAAGGCGACCTGCTGTACTTGTTCTTTACCACGCTTAAGGGAGATCGCAATGAGCGAGTGCTGGCGGTCGAGGGCAGGACACTGTTGCGTGATGTGCACGGGGGTGGCTATCACGGTGGCTGGGGCGGCGCCGCGCGGATGCGAATCTATGAGGAACTCGCGACGCACGAGATGCTGACAGACGAGGAAGTTCGCCGCTTTCGCTGCATCGTTCACCAGAGTCTGGATCGACGAATCATCAATTTTGAGCAAGGGGCTCAGACCGCGAATAATCATTCGTTTGGCAATGCGGGTGGTGTGGCGCTGGCGCTAAAGTGGTTTCCGGACGCCCCGCAAGCGGATGCGGCAAGAGCCTGGATTGATCGAATCTGGGGTCACCTGGCGACCTTTCAAGATTGGAAAGAATGGACCTATTACCCTTACGGTCCTATTTTCTTGCATGGAATGTTGGATGTCGCCGAGGCCACCGGGCGCATTGAGAGCGACCGCACCTTGATTCAGGCTGTGGGGGATCGGTGTCTGGGGTTTGTACACGGCGGCGGAATTCGCGGGAATCCAAACTCCGGCGCGCGTGTACGACGCACGGTACAGGAAGCCTACCAGGACCCCTGGAACGTCGGGTACTACGACGTCGAAACCTCTGCCCGAGACGGCCATTTTTGGTATCGATTGGCACAGCATTACCGCAGTCCGGAGTATTTGTGGGCGGCAGAGCAGGTGGCGCTGGGGGGGCGTCCTCCAGGCGGCGTTGTTCCGGCAGCGTACGCGTCGGCCTATCGGCGGCGTTTCCTGTGGTTTAGCGAGCACGGGATCAGCCCGCGGATACCCACAGGCCAGTCGTCAGTAGGATTTGTGAGCGCGGGGCGCGAGCGAATTCCGGAACGTCTTTATCTTCATGCAGGGCGGGAAGCCGGCCAGCCTTTTGCCGCTTACTTTCTGTATGACCAGAAGGATCAGCATCTGGACAATGTGTCTGGTCATCTTTACGAGTATTCCGTCGATGGCGCGAAGTTCCTGCACACCTCGGGTAAATACAACAACACGTATACCGGTGACAAGCTGAAGGGGGGCGGGACTGGCGAAGAGAGTCTTGATCTCTTACTGGTCCTGCACAACCGCCATACGTTTCCGGTTCATCCGGATCGCCAGGGTGACGATCGAGATATGATGAGGCGAGGGGCTCTCCAGCATGATAATGGGCTGGTGCTGGCGGAGAAC
>CAZITS010000784.1:0-3318 GCA_964542185.1 uncultured Pirellulaceae bacterium | reverse complement strand
GGCCTCTGCTTCACCGGCCTCTGCTTCACCGGCCTCTGCTTCACCGGCCTCTGCTGTCGCCGCTTCAGCCTTCTTCGTCGCCGCCTCAACGGTCAATCGTTCCTGCTCTTGTTCACGGCGTCTGCGGCGTTGTTCTGTGGCAGCCTGCTCGGCTTCTTCTGCCTTGCCTTCAGCTTCCTGAATAATTGCGTCGACCACAGCGGCTTCCAGACCGCCCATTTCCATCAAGGCGTCCGGCTCCATGACGGAAAGGTCGTCGTAGGACAAGTACCCCTGTTCCACTAAAGCCTGCGCAAGTTCCTCTGATACGCCTTCAATAATACTGAAACCCGCAACAGCGCGCTCAATCTGTTCTTCCAACTCCTCCGCTGTCATGATCTCAATATCCCAGCCGGACAACTTGCTGCCCAATCGCACATTCTGACCACGCCGCCCGATCGCTAACGACAATTGGTCTTCACGCACCAGGACAATGGCCCGGCCGATCATGTCACAAAGCAGAACTTGATCCACTTCGGCGGGCTGCAGAGCATTGGGAATCAACACTTCAGGATCGTCATTCCAACGGACGATGTCGATTCGCTCTCCCGCTAGTTCATCGACAATGTTCTTGATCCGATTCCCACGCACACCAACGCAAGCGCCCACACAGTCTACGCGTTGGTCACTACTACTAACGGCAACCTTACTGCGATAACCGGGCTCGCGAGCAAGTGCGTTGATAGAAATAACACCATCTACTATTTCCGGAATCTCGGTTTCAAACAGCCGCTGAACTAAACGGATGTGTGTACGACTCAGCACGACCTTGACGCGGCTTCCCTGAGGACGCACTTCAATCACAACGGCGCGCACCCGCTCATTTACATGGTGCGTTTCACCTGGAATCTGCTCACTGCGCGGCAGAATGGCCTCGACATTCCCCAGCGATACCGTTGTCGCACCACCTTCACTACGTTGAATGACACCACTCACCATTTGATCGATCTGCTCTTGAAACTCTTCGATCAGGGAATCCCGCTCGGCTTCCCGAATTTTCTGGATGATCACTTGTTTTGCGGTCTGAGCGCCAATCCGACCAATTTCATCCAAGTCAAGAGTCGTCCCGTCGACCTCACCCGCGAGTGCACCGTCCTCCCGACCGACGGTAATCGTAATTTCCGCTTCTTCGCCGTACTGACGCCGTACAGCCGAAGCGTACGCAGCCTCTATCGCTTGAAACACGACCTCCGGATCGATGTTCTTTTCGCGATACAACGCATCGACAATACGAAGAACTTCGTTTGGATTCATGCGAAACTACGCTTTCCCGCTGTGATCGATTCCGAGTTCCCACGCTTCGGGAATTCAGCGGCACCCCGGCCGTGTATCCGAAAACCCGTACCCTTCCATTTGCGCCACTCTGTCTGTGCACCCCTGTCCCTCGCGTGGGCTCACTCCCAGGCACCCAGACGACGCAGTCGCTACACACAATAGCACACCCGCCCCGACAGTCGGCCAGACCGACTTACACCGGGCAAACGAACGAAATCGTTTCCAAGTCACAACTTAGCGAGTACTGGAATCAGGTGAGGATATCCCTGCAGAGGAATAGTGTCAACCTGCCTCCAAGGCCCCACATACGCCTGGCTGATCAGATCTTGACGCCAAGCCGCGCCGTCTTGATTCGCTGCACGCCCCGCCAGTGAAGGTCATGTTTCCGGGCAATGGACTGATACCGCTTCTGCACTGAGCGTACTACATTAAGACCCCACCACCCCAAGTCCGGCCTGAACTGCCGACCTGGCTTTCAACAGCCGATCAACGAGTCAAATTACAAGCGTTATTACACGGTCACCGGTGAGTTCCTATGAACCCTCGAATTGCGATCACAGGTTTGGGATGTGTCACTCCCCTGGGGAATGACGTGACCACTGTGTGGCAGCGTCTGATTGACGGTCAATCGGGCGCCGGTGCAATCACACTTTTCGATGCCCAACGTTTTCCGGTACGCATTGCGGCCGAGGTCGACCATCCCCCCGGTCCCGTAGGCGACTTTACGAGCCAGCAATGGCAGCGTCAGGCTCGGCAAACACGATTCGCGGTCGCTGCGGCCGATTTGGCACAGCAACACGCGAATCTAGCCAGCCATTCCAGCACTCCAACACGAACTGGAGTGTACCTCGGATGTGGCGAGATCTTCCCCGACTTCAATCAATTTGCCCAGATTACCCGTCACTCGCTGACTCAACGGCAAATCGAGATCAGGGATTTTATGGAACAAGGGCTTACCCAATTTGACGCCTACGACGAAACCGTACATGACCCCGGAATCGCCACAAGCCTGATCGCCGGATTACTTAACGCGCAAGGACCATGCACAAACTACACCGCAGCTTGCGTTTCCAGCAGTATGGCGATTGGCGAAGCGGCAGCGGTAATCCAGCGCGGCGAGGCGGACACAATGCTGGCAGGTGGCGCCCATAGCATGATTCACCCGTTTGGCGTCAGTGGCTTCCACCGACTTTCGACCCTGAGCACACGAAACGATTCCCCCGAGCAGGCGGCCAGACCGTTTGAACATGATCGCGACGGCTTTGTCATCGGTGAAGGCGGCATTGTGCTGGTACTTGAAAATCTAGAAACCGCACACCAGCGAGGGGCCGAGGTTCTTGCAGAATTGACCGGTTACGGTGCCACCCATGATGCATTTCGAATCACCGACCCGAGACCCGACGGCCGTGCCGCCGCGCGCTGCATACGCAAAACGCTGAATAATGCAGGTCTCGAACCTAATCAAATTGACTACATCAATGCCCATGGCTCTGGCACCGGAGCCAACGACCGTGCGGAAACCGTCGCGGTGCGAGCTGCGTTTGGCGATGAGGCCGCTCGCATACCCATCTCAAGTACCAAGAGCATGACAGGTCATCTAACTACTGCATGCGGCGCGCTGGAATTGTTGATTTCAATCATGGCACTACGGACTGGTATTATTCCACCAACCGTTAATTACGAGACACCCGACCCGGAGTGCGATCTGGATTACGTCCCTAATGAAGCACGCCCAAAAAACTGCCGCAACATCCTCAGTAATAGCTTTGGTTTTGGTGGCCAAAACGTATGTTTAACGGTTTCGAGATTCGAGGACTGAACTCGACTTTGCCAATGATTGAACGACTTCGGGTGCTGGAAGCCTGGCTCTGGTGCACGTCGTACCACGCCTCACCCGTCAGTCAACCTGCCACAGCGCAACGTGCGCCACACCGCCTGCAGGGCAGGGCAGAACACCGACCCGGCCCGGGCATTTCCCGTCGAATTTCCACCGGACACTCTCGT
>CAZITS010000783.1:0-3325 GCA_964542185.1 uncultured Pirellulaceae bacterium | reverse complement strand
CTTTTAACCGCGCTGGAACTCGTCTTCGCACACCAAACACTTGTTTCATTAATACCTGTCAAGGAACCGCAACGACTCCCCGCAGTAGCATCACAGATTCGCAACCTGGAAACCGCAGAGACTCAGAATCGCCAGGAGGCTGTCCGGCTGTTCCGCGGTCGCCGCACTCGTTGGGCCCCTCAACGATGGAAAACCAACTCTGCTAAAAACCGTCTGCAGGAAATCGCAAGTTGGGACCGCGACACTTTGCGGCCTCGCTATCACCTGCAAACATCCCTGGCACTCGTCGAATCCGAAACTTCAATGCGACCTGTCGACTACATCTCGGTACTACGTCTGGGTCGTCGGCTCGGCTGGATGCGCGCTGATGGAGTACGAGAACCCCACCCACATATCTTGAGTGCATTAGGTGCGGATTACTGGCTGCTCCCCACAGGCACATGTCCGCCAGCAGCGGCACCGCAATCGCCTGACGCTCACCCCAATGCTCAACCGCTGCGCCATGTCTACAGCAACCACGATGAAAACTGGGCTCTCTGGAAAGACCACAACAGCCTGCCGCGCGTCTGGGTTGTGCGACGCTGGCAGCGTCTGAAGCCTCTCAAGAATCCCACATGGCAGGCAGTGCAACAACGTACTGAAGCGGTATTCTTCCCAGGTGGAAAACCACGCAATCTTCGACAGGCAGCCGTCATTGAGTCGACCTGCAGCCCAACATTCCAACACCTGGCTGGTAATACCGTCCTGCCGACAGAAGACCGTCACGTGATATTGCGAGACGAACCGCAATGGCTGGATATCGAAGTCTCTCTGAAAACACCCGCGCTGCTTGTGATTCGTGACTACTTTGATACCGACTGGAAAGCCACCATCGCAACATCAGGAGTAAAGCAGCAAAGCAACCCACCGATCGTGCGTACAAATCGTATTATGCGAGGAATCTGGTTGCCGGCTGGAACACATCACGTCACACTGCGATACCAACCACTCAGCTTTTACGTCGGTAGCATCATCAGTCTGATTACCTGGACCATCATTGGTGTATTTGCAATCTATCGATTGGCCAGGCTCACCAACTGATTCCAGACCACTGGACTTCTATACTGCCATGCTTCTACGCCAGTAAGCATTCTGGCACGCCAGTTTGCACTGTACTTACTGATACCAGAGTCCAGTGTCTTAAGGCTCGCGTGTCTTAAGGCTCGCGTGTCTTAAGGCTCTCGTTTTACGCTGCGGACTTCAACGAACCTGCCGCAGCCAGCAACTCAACATCTTCAGGCTGTATTAGACGAAACCGTGTGCGTTTGTTAGCCACTTGCGGCTCTTCGAGGCAGATCCTGGAGTCAGCGTGGAGCATTCGCGGGACAAAAAACCAGGCTCGTGACAACGCCGCCTCGTCCTGGTCCGCGGAAACAATCAGAAGGTCAGTCCCTCGTAATTCATTCGCGACGCGCCCCAATGCCGATAATGGATCGCCTGGAACCAGTTTGACCTGCGCCCCCGTGGCCATAAGCAGCCGGTGCGCACACTTGTACGTTAAGCCGGGCGAGAAGGGGGGCCGGGCCTCGAACAAGTCGATACCGGTATAACGAACCAGACCGTTCCCAAGTTTCATTGCCAACCGGATCATCCGCTCAGCACGCTGTCCTGTACCAAGGCCGATTTCCACAATCGTGGTCACACGCCGTTTATACAACAGTCGAAAAAGGGCTCGATCAGCCGCCGGCTTCATGAACCAGGCGTGGTGGCTGTAAGTCAAGAAATCGAACAAATGCAACTTCGTAGTCCTTCGCGAGCTCAAGGTCCGCAGAGTTCCATCAACTCTACGGGATCGAAAACCACTTCATGAGACGACGTAACTGATTCTTCGGCATTCCGGTAAAACAGGTCAAGTCTCCTGCCGTGGCCATGCTTTTTCTGCCTCTCTTACCCGCTTTGCCATTGAAAATCGAAATCTACCGGCGCGTACAAAACCCTCGCTACCACGAGCGGGACATCGGCAGGACTGCCCACCAATGCTAGCGTTGCTGTAGCACGCAACATTTTGTGGAAACAGTGACAATCAACGCCCTGAAAAATCACGCGACAACTGGCATGCCGGCTATCAATGTCACGGCTTGGTCGCAGTGCCATCACGACGTCGCAAATTGCCCCAAAACAAATCAAATGATGGATCGTCACGAATCGGAAAACGGGCAGCCAGTTTTTCATTCAGTTCGATTCCCAATCCCGGACGGTCGCTGGCCCAGTAGTAACCGTCGCGCAACTCCGGACAACCTGGAAATACATCTTGTTCCGCCTGGCTGAAGTCTCTTGCTTCCTGAATGCCAAAATTATTGATCGTTAAATCCAGATGTACATTCGCAGCGTGCCCTACCGGTGAGACGTCTCCCGGTCCATGCCAGGCCGTGCGCACACCAAAAAACTCGCACATGGCAGCCATTTTCCGAGCTTGGGAAAGTCCGCCAATCTGTGAAATGTGTACGCGAATGAAATCAATCAGCCGATCCTTGACCAAACCAGTCCACTCATGCGGGCTGTTGAAGAGCTCTCCCATGGCAATCGGTGTACTGGTCTGCTGCCGGAGATGCTGGAAATAGCCTATATCTTCGGGACTAAAAGGATCTTCGAGGAAAAACAACCGGTAAGGTTCCAGGTCCTTCGCCAGCTGTATAGCCAGTATTGGTGGTACTCGCTCGTGGACATCATGCAGCAATTCGACCTCTTCACCGACAGTCGTGCGGAGGTGCTCGAAAAGCTTGGGCAAAGCGCGAACGTATGGCCTTGGTTCCCAAACACGAGCCCGCTGGTTTTCCGGTATATCCTTACTGGCTGGTCGACTCCGAGCACCGTACGTCGCCAATCCCGACACGCCAACCTGAGCCCGTACGTGACGATATCCCTGTTCCACATAGCCGCGAACACGATCTTCGACCTCCTGGAATGTGTTACCAGAGGCATGTCGATAGGTATCCACTGCTCGACGGGACTTCCCTCCAAATAGATCGTAGACAGGCATCCCCGCGCGTTTTCCAAGTATGTCCCACAGTGCCATGTCGACGCCACTCATGGCGTTGTAGAGAACCGGCCCATTGCGCCAGTACGAACTGACAAAAGAAGACTGCCAGATGTCCTCAATTTGGGTCACATCCTTGCCCAACAGGAAAGGCCGCAGGTATTTGTCGACGGCCGTCTCGACGACGCGTGCTCGCTGCGTGAAAGTAGCACAGCCAAGTCCGTATAATCCCGGCTCATTCGTTTCAATCTTGACCACAACCAGACGAATTCCAGCCGGCGCAGTCAAGATCGTCTTGACTTGTTCGAT
>CAZITS010000782.1:0-3327 GCA_964542185.1 uncultured Pirellulaceae bacterium | reverse complement strand
GAGCACCGCATTCGTAATGCGGGGGTTGTGGGTTCGACTCCCACCGCTGGCTTTTCTAGTCAGGTCACATGTATTCACTATCCGACGCGGTGGTCGTCGGGTTGCTGTCTGGAGAATCAACTCATGGCGAGTGTGTTGGAATCAGAAGTCAAAGATATCGTCCTTTCCAACGCGACGTTTGGGCCCCGGGAAATTCAGCAGTTAGTGGGGGCGATTCACACGGATGTCACACAGTTTTCGTTCCTCCGAGATGCGGTAGCCGAGCTGGAAGTTCGTGAAGACCGTAGTCCCGCCGCAGCGGTGCGCCTGGGAGTCTGCTATTTCTTATTGGGCCGGTTCGTGCGTGCCGAGGAGACCTTGTCGAGTGCCGATGGGAGCGCACTGGCGTTGTTCTATCTCGGGAAATCACAATTGGCGTTGGAAAAGCTGGTCGTTGCGGTGGAGAGTCTCGAGGCTGCCAAGAAAGCAGGTTACGACGGGGATGAAACGTCGTTGGCCATTGTTGAGTCACACCGCTCGCAAGGCATGCCCGATACGGCAATGAGCGTTTTAGACACCTTGTTTGGTCCGGTTGAGCAAACCTCCGAATATCTGTACCAGCGTGGTGCAACTGTTGCCGCCCGGGGCGGCAACCCCGAAGAGGTCATCGCGCTGTATGAACGGGCCATTGAAGCCGATGCCTATCACCCAGGTGCGTTGTTTGGGATGGCGATTGAAAATGATCGGCGAGGTAACGATCAGGACGCGCTGGACTTGTACCAGCGCGCCGCCAATTGCTTTCCCACGCACGTTGGCGCGGTGATGAATCTCGGAATTCTGTATGAAGACATGCAGGAGTACGAGCGTTCTCAGCACTGTTATCAACGGGTTCTGGACGCATTCCCCAATCACCAACGGGCTCAGCTTTATCTGCGCGATGCCGTCGCTTCGAGCGATATGCTCTTTGATGAAGCAGCGGAGAAAGCGCATGATCGTCTGGCACAGGTTCTGAATGTGCCAGTTGCCGATTTCGAGTTGTCAGTACGCAGCCGGAATTGTCTGCAGACGATGGGGGTCAACACGCTGGGTGATCTGAGTCGGACCAGCGAACAGGAGTTGTTGGCGAGCAAGAACTTTGGCGAGACATCATTGGTCGAAATTCGTGATATGCTTGCTTCCAAGGGATTGGAGCTCGGGCAGTTTGCGCTTGATACCGGCGATGCGGAGCCGCCGCTCGACGTCTCCGGCATGAGTCCCGATGAACAGGCGCTGCTGGAACGTCCCATTTCCGATCTGAACCTTTCCGTTCGAGCACGCAAATGCATGGTTCGGATGGGCCTCAGCACGGTTGGTGAGTTGGTACGCAAAACGGGCGATGACCTGCTGGAATGCAAGAACTTTGGCGTTACCAGCTTGAATGAAGTACGCGAGAAGCTGACCGAGGCCAATCTCAGGTTGCGGGGTGATTAGTACGCGGTTGAGTCGGCACTCCCTGTCTCGGTGCACGTGGCGCTGGGCCAGCAGCCAGGGCAGCTTCAGATGTCTTTCAGCCAGGCGTCGTTGCGCTGGACAAGCGGTCTGCAGAGCTACTGGTTGGGCCAGGCAACCGAATTTGCCTGTGGTAGTGCTGGCGACGTGTCGCCACCTTATTGGAGTTGTGTGGGGCGAGAACTTGTCCAGAAAGCTGGCAGCAGGGGAGCCTCGCGATGACGCGTGATCGCAGCCTCCCCACTGGTTTGCATTTCCAACTTCAGCATATCGACGTGCACAGTGGAGCCCGTTTGGGTGAGCTGCACACGCTGCGCGGCTCTGTCTGTACACCCGCATTCATGCCGGTGGGGACGCAAGCGACTGTCAAGGGACTGACTCCCGAGATGGTGCGGGCAACCGGTGCCCAGATGGTACTGGCCAACACGTATCATCTGGCTTTACGTCCCGGCGAAGACGTGATCAAACTGTTGGGGGGCTTGCACCAGTTCAGTGGCTGGAGTGGTCCGATTCTCACCGACAGCGGCGGTTTTCAATTGTTCAGTCTGGCACGTATCTCAGCGGTCACTGACGCTGGCGCGCAGTTTCGTTCACATATTGACGGGCGTTTGCTTGAGCTTTCGCCCGAACGGGCCGTGGAGATTCAAGAGCAGTTGGGGAGCGATATTGCCATGGTTCTGGACCATGTCGTTGCCTTGCCGAGTGATCGGACACTGGTGGAAGAGGCCTGTCAGCGGACCGTGCTTTGGGCGGAGCGTTCCCAGGCCGCGGCAGTCAGGAAAGACCAGTCGTTGTTTGCCATTGTGCAGGGAGGACTTGATCCCCAATTGCGCCAGTCTTGCGCCGAGCGATTGGTTGCACTCGATTTCCCCGGGTACGCCATCGGTGGATTGAGCGTCGGTGAAGCGCCTGCGGAAATGTATCGAATCCTGGATGTCACCGCGCCGCTGCTTCCGGAGGCTCGACCTCGATATCTCATGGGGGTGGGGCGTCCTGCAGATCTGCTGGAAGCCATTCGCCGGGGGGTCGATCTGTTTGATTGTGTAATGCCGACCCGCAACGGGCGGAATGCCTTGGCGTTTACCGATCGGGGTACTCTGCGGATGAAAAATCGTGTGCACCGTGAAGACGCACGGCCACTGGAGGAGAGATGCCCTTGCGCGGCTTGCCAGCACAGCAGAGGGTTCTTGCGGCACCTGTTCATCGCGGGGGAGATGTTGGGGCCGATTTTGCTTTCGATCCACAATCTGACCTACTACCAGCGTCTCTTGTCCACCGTACGTGAAGCGATCAAAGCAGATCAATTTGAAGAGTGTTATCGAGAAAAAATAGCGGGTTGGCAGACTGCCTGATAGCCCTGGAGTTTCGTCGGACCGCTGCCTCGCCTGGCTGGTGAAAACGGGCCTCGGACCTGGGGGGCTGCCCTTGCCCGAGGGCACGCAGCGCCTTAAGATGACGCCACAGTGTGCGTTCCCGCGGCCCCCAGCCAGGGGCCGTTTTCTGTTGCCGATGTGGCTGCCAGGGAAGTTTCTGTGCAGCTTCAGTTGGCAAGTGCGTTTGCTGGCGGGATTCTGGCCCACGAGTGGTGGCTGGGAAGCCCTGCTCGGTTTGTTCTCAGAGAAATTCCTGTGTTGTCAGTGGCTCGGCCTTGCCGGGTTGCGAAGGGGCATTGAACGGATGTTTCACCATGCTGGCCGGACCATGGTCGTATTGGCTCAGGAGGCACCAGCGCAGAATCCAGGGCCTGCTGCTGAGATTCTGGGTAGTCCCCTGTTTATGTTTGGCCTGCTCGGATTGATGTTTTGGTTCATGATATTGAGGCCTCAGAACCGGAAACGACGTGAGCACGAAGCAGAGCTG